>JAGHYO010000088.1 GCA_017743605.1 Thermoflexus sp.
GCCACAGCCCCAGCAGGGCTTCCCGCCCCAGCCCCCCAGGCAGAGCCTCCAGAACCCGAAGCGCTAGCCTCCGGGAAGAAGCCAGCCGGCACAGCCCGGTGAGGCGAAGGGCGAGGGCTGTGATCCCGCTGTACAGCACAGTCAGACCCAGGCCCCGAACCCAGTCGGCGACGGACCAGCCCAGGAAGGCGTCAGGGGCCAGAGGCGTAGGGCCGATCAGCCCGACTTCCCGCAGGCTGAGCCAGCCCTGCTGTAGGATGATCAGCAACGGCAACAGCCCATAGAGAAAGGGCGCAATCCCCTCCAGGAGCGGCCGCCCCCAACCCGGCGCCCAGCGGACGACGACGAGGGATGCACGCTCTAGCGCCAGGGCCAGAACCGCCATCAGCCCCATCAGGATCCCGGCCGGCATCATGGTGCATCCTGGGGCGAGGGCTCCGGGCCAGAGGCCGCCGGGACGAGGGGGATCTCCAGCCGCACTCGGGTGCCCCGGCCTGGGGCGGACTCCAACTCCAGCACGCCGTTCAGCAGCTCCGCCCGCTCAAGCATGTTGACCATCCCCAGGCTGCCCCGACGAGCGTAGTCCACCCGCAGAGCTTGAGGGTCGAAGCCCCGGCCGTCATCCTCCACACTCACCCGCAGGCGGTTCCCCTTCACTCGCGCCCGCACCCAGATGTTCCGCGGCTCGGCGTGCTTGCGGGCGTTGTTGATCGCCTCCTCGATGATCGAGAACACCAGCCCCTTCGCATTCGGATCTAGGAGCTGGTCCACCTCGGGATCCACCTCCAGGTGGATGGCGAAGGGCTCGGTCCCCTGGAGCTTCTCCGCAAGATGGGTGAGGGCAGCTGTCAGCCCCTGGGATTCCAGGAGCAGCGGGCGCAGGCGGAAGAGGAAGTGCCGCAGCTCTTGCACCGCTTGCCGGGCCATCTGCTCCGTCCTCTCCAGCTCCACTGGCACCTGGGCGGGATCATGCCGAAGAAGCCGCTGCAGGAAGTTCAACCGCATGGCTAGGGCCGCCACGCTCTGGGTTGGGCCGTCGTGGAGCTCCCGGGCCAGGCGCCGCCGGGCCTCTTCCTCCACCTCCACCAGGCGCTCCTTCTCCCGCTGGAGGGTGTGATACAGAAGGGCGTTCTGCAGGGCGATGGAGGCGTGGGTGGCGATGATGCGCAGGAGATCCTTTCGCTCTCCGTCCAGGGCCTGCGGGTCGGGGCTGCCGATGACCAGCGCCCCATACCGCTCTAGCCCGATTCCTAGGGGAAGGACCAGCGCAGCCTGAGCGATGCGCATGACCGCCAGACGCCCTATCTCGGGATCCTGAGCGGGTTGGGGGAGGAGGACCGCCTCTCCCCGTTCTAGGGCTTCCCGGAGCACCCCGTCTAAGCCGGGGAGCCGCACGCGCTCATCCCGTGGCGGCAGGCGACGGGTGGCCGCGATGCGCATCCCCTCTGGCTCGAGCAGGGCGATGAACATCGGCGGGACCGGATGCCCGGTGCCCCGGAACAGGCTCTCGCTGGCCTCCAGGGCGGCGTGGAGGATCTCCTCCACCCGCCGCATCTGCCCCAGGGCTGCGGCCAGCTCAAAGATCCCCTGGAGCCGCTGACGGATCTGAGCGAGCTGCCGGCGCTGGCTTGCCTCCCGCGCCTGGAGCTCCCGCAGGATCCCCTCCTTCATGCGATCGCCGATGATCCCGGTGAACAACGCCCCCAACGCCAGCACGCTGCCCGCGATCAGAAGGGTGGAAGGGCTTAGGTCCTCTCCGCCCCAGAGCCCCTCCCAGAACGCCAGGCCGCCGATCAAGCCCAGGGTCACCAGCTCTCCCGCCCACCAGCCTACCCGCAGCGCAGCGGTCATGATGGGCAGGAAAGCAAAGAGCAGCAACGGGCTCTCCAGCCCGCCCGTGAAGGCGATGAAGGAGAGAGTCACCAGCGTGTCCCCCACCAAGGTGAGGGCGAACAACGGCAGCGGGGAGCGGACAAAGAGCAGGGCCAGAAGGACCAGGAAATTGTAGATCCCGGTGAGGGCGATCAAGGCTCCGAAGGCTATCTCGAAGACCTGCCACGAGCTCCGGTTCAGGGCGGCCCCAAAGACCATCGCCACGATGAAGAGCCAGCGCAAATTCCCCATGATCAACTCTAGAGCCTTCGAGGGATGGTCTTGGCCCTCTATCGCAGTCATCGCGATCTCCACAGACTGTGCTGGCGTAGAGCGCATGCTCATATCGATCCACCTGCGCAGTCAGATGCCTCGAAACCGCACGCTCTTTGAGATCCCCGGTCCCTTTCGGGAAGACCGATGCCGGTCACTCCCCCAAAGACCGGTGCACAACTCCATCCTAATCGAAAGGCTGGAAATCGGCTACGAGGGCCGATCCCGGGCCGGGGCGCAGCGCCGTGGTTTATGATTATTATGTGGCTAAAGGAAGGCGAGGATCGATCCCCGACCACGCATCTGACAAGGAGGGCGGACTGTGCAGATCGGCGATCAGCCGTTGCGACGCGACGTCCACCTGCTGGGGGATCTGCTGGGGAAGGTGATCCGAGAGCAGGCCGGGGTAGAGAGCTTCGAGCTGGAGGAAGAGATTCGCCGGCTCTCCCGCGCCCGGCGCGCAGGAGATGCGACTGCAGAAGGGAAGCTCCGCACCCGCTTGGAGGGCCTGGGGCTGTCGGAGCTCCGGGTGATCGCCCGGGCCTTCACCATCTTCTTCGACCTGGCCAACCTGGCAGAGGACCGCCACCGGGTGCGGGTGCTGCGGGCACGAGAACAGGCTGCCTATCCGGGACCGCGCCCCGAATCCTTCGCCGCGGCCTTCCAGCGGATCCGCGCGGCGGGGGTCTCCCCGGAGGCGCTACGAGGGCTTCTCCAAGCGCTCTCCATCGAGCCGGTGTTCACCGCCCATCCGACGGAGGCGAAACGGCGAACGGTCCGGGGGATCCTCAGGCGGATCCGGGCGATCCTGGCCGAGCTGGATGCCCCGGATCGGCTGTCCCAGGAGCGGGAGGAGTTGCTCCGGCGGCTGCAGGCGGAGCTCACCACGCTCTGGCAGACCGACCTCACCCGGGTGCGTCGTCCCTCGGTGATGGATGAGGTGGAGAACGGCCTCTCGTTCTTCGCGCGCACCCTATGGTCGCTGACCCCGCGACTGTATCGGGAGTTCCAGACGGCCCTACGAGCGAGCTATCCAGAGCTCCAGGACCTACCCTCCCTGTTCTTGCATTTTGGCTCTTGGATCGGCGGGGATCGGGACGGCAACCCCCGGGTCACGGCGGGGGTGACCGCTCAGACCCTACGACGCCACCGCCAGGTCGCTCTCTCCCTGCATCTCCAGCAGGCCCGTGAGCTGTTTGTCGCTCTCGGGGTTTCCACCCGCCAGGCGGCCGTTTCTCCGGCCCTGGCCCAGGCCCTGGCGGACGCCGAGGCCCGCTGGCCAGCGCTCTATGAGTGCTTCTCCTCGCTCTCCCCTTATGAAGCCTACCGGCGGTGGATCTCGGTGATCGCTTGGCGCCTGGAGCAAACCATGGCCTGGGACCCGATGAGCGAACCGCCCCCCGAGGGGGCCTATCGATCGGCCCGTGAGCTGATCGAGGACTTAGAGCGGATATGGGAGAGCTTGATGACCCACCGCGGGGCCCGGATCGCCGAAGGGCTCCTCTGGGACTGGCGGATCCAGGCGCGGGTGTTCGGGTTCCATATCGCCCGGCTGGACATCCGGCAGGAGGCCCGCCGCCATGCAGAGGCGATCGCTGAGCTGCTGGCTGCCGCAGGGATCTGTGCGGACTTCGCCCGCCTCCCGGAGGAGGAGCAGATCGCGTTGCTGACAGAGACCTTCCCGCGGGCGGGATCCTTGGCAGCGCAGGCAAACGTGTCCCCAGAGGCCGCTGAGGTGCTCTCGGTGTTCCGTCTGCTACGCCGGGCCGCGGAGGCCTACGGTCCGGAGTCTCTGGGACCCTATATCATCAGCATGACCCGGAGCCCGATGGACGTGCTGGCGGTGCTGTGGATGATGAGCGCCGCGAACGACCTTTGCAAGCCTCCGGCCTTCCTTCGGGTGACGCCGCTTTTCGAGAGCATTGCCACCCTGCGAGAGGCCTCTCGCATCCTGGCGCGCATCCTCGCCTTGCCCCTCTATCGGGAGCACCTGAAGCGCCAAGGGGACCATCAGATGGTGATGGTCGGCTACTCCGACAGCACTAAGGACGGCGGGTATCTGGCAGCGGCCTGGGCCCTTTACCGGGCCCAGGCGGAAATCGTCGGGGTGGCCCGCGCCCACGGGGTCACCCTCACTTTCTTCCACGGCCGGGGAGGAGCGCTGGGGCGGGGCGGCGGCCCGGCCGCCCGGAGCATCCTCGGCCTCCCGCCGGACGCCGTGGCCGGGCGGCTTCGCATGACAGAACAGGGGGAGGTCCTGGCGGAACGCTATGACGACCCTCATATCGCCTATCGACACTTAGAGCAGGTGATCGAGGCCACCCTGCTGGTCTCCGCCCTCCCCTCTCCGGAGCCTCACGGAGCCTGGGTCGAGGCGATGGAGCGGATGAGCGAGGCGGCCTATCAAGCCTATCGGGAGCTCCTGGAAGCCCCGGGGTTCTTGGCCTACTTCGAACGCGCCACCCCCATCGACGGCATCGAGCAACTGCCCATCGCCTCCCGTCCGCCTCGCCGACGGCTGGAGCGGCGGCTCGAGGAGCTGCGGGCCATTCCCTGGGTGTTCTCCTGGACCCAGAACCGTCACCTGCTCCCAGGGTGGTTCGGGCTGGGGTCCGGGGTGGAAACCTTCGTCCGGCAGGCAGGGGCCGCCGGATGGCAGCGCCTGGAGGAGATGCACCAACGCTGGCCGTTCTTCCGGGCGGTCCTGGCGGACGCCGCCCTGGCGCTCGCGAAGACCGATCTTGGGATTGCCCGGGCCTACGCCGAGCTGGTCCCGGACCCCGCCGCGCGGGAGGCCATCTGGTCCCGGATTGAGGGGGAATACCACCGGACGCGCCAGGCGATCCTACAGATCACCGGCCTGCCGGACCTGCTGGAGGACATCCCGTGGCTGAAGCGCTCCATCCAAGTCCGGAACCCTTATGTGGATCCATTGAACTTCATCCAGACCCTCCTGCTCCGGCGCTGGCGGGAGCAGCCGGAGGCGGAGGAGCTCCGGGAAGCCCTGTGGCTCACCATCCAGGGCGTTGCCGCTGGCCTGCGCAACACCGGGTAGAGGATCCTTTTCCCTGCCCGCCGGGCCAAAATCGATTTCAGCTCCTGCAGCGATCGGCCCTCCGTAGGATCGGCTTCAGCCACGACCTCGTATCTTGGATCCCACTCCGGACGATGCCGGATGACGCAGCCCGCTCGACGGCGGGGGCCACTGCTCCTTTTTCAAGAACTGATCAATAATAGAAAGGGAACCCGCCCTTCCACCCGGGAGGATGGGTCCCGATTCCGGGATCGGGAGGCGGAATATGATGGAGACCATGCGGGCCGTGGTCAAAGCGGCGCCGGGGCCGGGCCTGGTGATGGCCCAGCGTCCGATCCCCACCCCCGGTCCGGGGGAGGTCCTGGTGAAGGTGAGGGCCGCCTCCATCTGCGGAACGGATCTCCATATTTACCGCTGGGACCCATGGGCCCAGGGGCGGATTCACCCGCCCCTGATCATCGGCCACGAGTTCTGCGGGGAGGTGGTCGAGACCGGGCCGGAGGTGGACGGGATCCGGGTGGGCGATTTTATCTCCGCTGAAAGCCACGTGATCTGCGGCCGCTGTGACATGTGCCGCACCGGGAAAGGACATCTCTGCCGCAACACCCGCATTTTGGGAGTGGATCGCGACGGCGCCTTTGCAGACTTCATCGTCATCCCCGCGGAGAACGCTTGGGTGAATCCCCCCGATCTCCCCCTTGCGGTGGCCGTCCTCTTAGAGAACTTCGGCAACGCCGTGCACACCGCCTTCGCCGTCGACCTGCGGGCGCGCAAGGTGCTGGTGACCGGCTGCGGGCCGGTGGGCCTGATGACCATCGCCGTGGCCCGGGCCATCGGCGCCCGCATGATCATCGCCACCGACATCAGCCCCTACCGCCTGGACCTGGCCCGACGGATGGGGGCGGACCACGTCCTCAACCCGCAGGAGGTCAACGTCGTGGAGGCGATCCGGGATCTGGCCGGCGGGGAGGTGGACGTGCTGCTGGAGATGTCCGGTGCCCCCTCGGCCATCCGCGAAGGCTTCGCGGCCCTCAAGCCGGGCGGCCAGGCGGCCCTGCTGGGGCTCCCTCCGGGCCCCATCGAGTTCGACCTGGCCAACATGGTGATCTTCAAAGGCGTGACGGTCCACGGCATCGTCGGGCGCCGCCTGTGGGAGACCTGGTATGAGATCCGGGGGCTGCTCAACTCGGGGGCCGTTGATCTGCGCCCGGTGGTCACCCACCGCTTCCGCCTGGAGGAGTTCGACCAGGCTTTCGCGACCATGGCCAGCGGCCGCAGCGGGAAAGTGATGCTGATCCCATAAAAATGATCCGCGGGGAGGGAGCGTCATGTCCGCACAGCCTGCCACCGTCGACAAACTGGCGTGGATCCGGGAGGAGCTGCAGGCCCTTCAGGAGCAGGGCCTCTACATCCACATCCGCACCATCCAGTCGGCCCAGGGGCCATGGCTGATCGTGGACGGCCGGCGGGTGCTGAACTTCTGCTCCAACAACTACCTGGGGCTGGCCAACCATCCGCGCATGCGGGAAGCCGCCCGCCAGGCCGTTGAGAAATACGGCGTGGGGCCGGCCGCCGTGCGCACCATCGCCGGCACCCTGGACCTCCATCTGATCCTGGAGGAGAGGCTGGCCCGCTTCAAAGGGGTGGAGGCGGCCATCTGCTTCCAGTCGGGCTTCAACGCCAACCTGGCCACCATCCCCGCCCTGGTGGGGGAGGGCGACGCCATCTTCTCCGATGAGCTCAACCATGCCAGCATCATCGACGGCTGCCGCCTCTCCCGCGCCCGCATCGTCCGCTACGCCCACAACGACCCCAACGACCTGGAGGCGAAGATCCAAGAGAACCTAGGGACCTTCCGGCGGGGCCTGATCATCACCGATGGCGTCTTCTCCATGGACGGCGACATCGCCCCTCTGCCGGAGATCGTGGAGATCTCCGAGCGTTACCAGCTGATGCTGATGGTGGACGACGCCCACGGCGAGGGGGTGCTGGGCCGGGGCGGCCGGGGGATCGTGGACCACTTCGGGCTCCACGGCCGGGTGGACATCGAGGTGGGGACCCTTTCCAAGGCCTTCGGGGTGGTGGGCGGCTACGTGGCCGGGCGCCGGGAGATCGTGGAGTGGCTGCGCCAGCGGGGCCGCCCCTTCCTGTTCTCCAGCGCCATGACCGCCGCCGACACCGCCGCCTGCATCGCTGCCGTGGAGATCCTGGAGGAGTCCACCGAGCTGGTGGACCGGCTCTGGGAGGACACCCGCTACTTCAAAGCGGAGATGCGCCGCCTGGGCTTCGACCTGGGCGGAAGCGTGACCCCCATCACCCCGGTGATGCTCGGGGATGCCCATCTGGCGCAGACCTTCAGCCGTCGGCTCTTCGAGGAGGGGGTCTTCGCCCAGGCCATCGGCTATCCCACCGTGCCCCGGGGCAAGGCCCGCATCCGGGTGATGATCTCCGCTGCCCACAGCCGGGAGGACCTGGATCGCGGGCTCGAGGCCTTCGCCAAAGTGGGGCGGGAGCTGGGGGTGATCCGTTAAAGCGCACGCTGCGGACGGCGGAGAGGTCGCCGTCCGCAGCGCCCTTTTACCCCTTCTCCCAATGCCACCAGCGATTCAGAACCCGGGCGGTGGGCCCCGTGCGCGTCAGAAGGCCGCTCACAAAGATGTGGGTGTCAAGCACGGCTTTCCGCACAGGCAGACCTCACGGATGCGATGGCGTCCTCTACGTCCCGCTCGATCTCTTCCGGGGCAACCTCCGGCAGGCGGCTCCGGATGCGATCCAGCGTTCGAAAGCGAAGCTCGCGCTCCGCGATCAACCGCTCATAGATCTGAAAGGGGATGATGACCGCCATCGGCCGGCCCGAGCGTTCCACGATGATCATCTGGCCCTCGCGATCCACCCGGCGCAGCAGACCGGCAAACCGGTTACGAGCCTCCTGGGCCTCGATCCGCACTGGAGCCATCCGATCCTCCCGTCGTCCCCCTGCTTTGGCCTTTGATTTATTATTGCTTCCTAAGCGCAGGACGTCAAAAGCATTCCCGCTGACCTTTAGACAGGAGATAGGACACGGCCTGGGACGATGGCCCTGAACCGGTCCAGGGCCAGCCGGATGAGCCTCAAAAATTGCCTGAGCCTCAGCCGGAGCCGGTGCTGGAGGAGGATCAAGAGCTCCGAGTAGGCCTTAAAGAACCGGCTTCCAGGATCGCCTGGACCAACCGGGC
>JAGHYO010000089.1 GCA_017743605.1 Thermoflexus sp.
GGGTAGGCTTGTCTCTTTTTGGGGCTCGCATCTCCGTGACGCTCGCTTGACGATTTCTTGCCCGCCGGAGGTGAGCCCGATTTTGTGAAAGGACACATGCGCGCTTGTGTTTGCTTGGGGGAAGAGCAACTCACACCTTCCGGAACAGAACAGCCCCTTCCTCAACGCGATCCCGAAGGGAGCGGATCCGACGCAATAACCAGCGATCCGTTAAGGACGCAGGGGACGTTTCCTCCTGTATCGCCTCCTCTAAGTCGCGTTCCACCTCCTGCAGGCGCCTTCGGAGTTTCTCCCGACGATCCGCCCATTCCCTTTGCAACTGTTCCTGCGCTTCGGGCTTCAAAAACCGAACCCGCACGGGTTCTGGGAAGCCCTGGCCCCACTCCAGGACCTCAAATTCCTCCCAGTGGATCAAAACCGGGAGACCCTCGCTTCCCAGCAGCGCCTCCAGCTCCAACGCTGTCCGCCATGAGATCCCATAGCACCACCCGCTCCACTCGTTCCCTTCTTCCGGATAGAGAGCGAAAAGGCTCGTCCCCATAGATTCTTCCTCGTGTGGTGCGGGATCAAGCTCTTGCCACTTTATCATAGGCACCAGTCGATGAGTGGGGATCCAAGGGGCCATGGCGCCTCCTGGATTCACCTTCCCGGGCTCCACCAAGCGGATGTTCCACTGCCCATCCCAGCACGGACAGAGGGTGAGCGGGAAAGGCTCCCGGGGACTCTAAGCGATTTCCCCCCGAAGTTCACAAACAGATGCCGCCTTTCCTTCCCATCCGCCCAGAGCACCCAGACGCCGTCACACCTCCGATCTGGGGAGGGGATGTGGAGGGCGAGCCAGCGTCCGTTTCAGCTCCATGCGATCCTCAAGGGAGCCAGAGGATCGGGCTCCCGCCACGCATAGAGCGGCAGCACCTCGGCTTAGCGTGTCTCTGAGTCTGTGATCACGATCGCGGACTGACTATAACCCACCCTTTGGGCGCGCACTGGCCCTGCCAGCCGGCGGCCGTCCGGCACCCAGGCAGGACCCGACACCGAGACCCGTTGCCGTACATCCCAGCGGGAGGGAAACCCGTCCGGGAGGATCGTGTCTTCCTCCTAGGCATATCGCGCGGGAACTTCGCCCCACACATACGCCATCGTTCGTCCATGGGGGCTGGGAGCAGCGAGGCCCATCCCGCCCGCTTCCGGATCCGGGATCCAGTAATCGGCGCCATCCCGGCGGATCGCTGCGAGGGCGACGCCCGCTGGCAGAGCGCTCCCGGACATCACCTCCAGGATCAGCCACTCCGGCAGGCGCTGGCCGTCCGGCGCCGCGATCGCCTTGCGCAGTCGTGGAACGGAAGGAACAGCCAGGAGGCCCCAGACTCCAGGTCCAGAAGATTGTAGGGCACTGCTCAGGTAGCTCGCCCACGCCTCTTTGAGCCATGGACCATGCCCGAGGACGGTCGGCCAGGACTCCGGCAGGTGAATGCGGGCGCTGGTCTCTGTGACCAGCAGGGTCAGCCGCTCTAGGGCCGCCCCCACAATCGTCCGTATGGTGACCAGCTCGCGAGGGACTGGCGTGTAGCGAACGCTGGCCAGCAGCAGGAGCTCTTCGATCATCGGGCGCATTTTCTTTCCCGCCCGGCGGATCCGGCGCATATGTTCTCGGAGCTCTTCTACGGATAGGGTCTCTGGATCCTTCTCCAGGAACTCCGCTGCCTCTACGATCACACCCAGAGGCTGTTTGAGGTCGTGAGCCACCGTATGGGCAAAGGCCTCCAGGTCCTGGTTGAGCTAGCCCGGCTCCTCCCGATGCTGCCGCTCCTCCTCCGGCCATTGCGCCTGCTCCAGCACGACGGCCAACGAGTTCGCCGAGGGCATATAAGTCGGAGATGATCCTCACAGAAAAAGCTGGGCTTGTGGCTGTCCAGCGCTCGCATCCCGATCACCCGGTCCTGAGCGATACGGGGGATCCCCATCCACGATCGGATGGGGGCGTAGGGAGTCTCTCGGAAGACCGGATGCTCCGCCGGCACGTTCGGGAGGATGAGTGGCCCTCGCTCGAGGACGAATTGGGTGTTCGGGCTGCCCCTAGGGATAGGGAATCGGAAGCCGAGGGTGGACGACGGGAGGCCGCTCTGACCCATGATCTCCAGATATCCCTCCCGAGACCACCGGACCGAAGCGCTGTCATAGGGAATGAGGGAGTGGAGTTGCTCCGAGATGCGCTGGAGCATCTCCGTCAGATTGGGGGCCTCCATCAATGCAGTGATGGCCCGCCGAAGGGCGTCTGCTTCCTGCCAGCGGGCTCGGGCCTCCTTCAGGGAGCGCACTTTGGCGGTCGCCAGGGCGACGATGCGCGCCATGATCTCCCTGCAGGCGATCTCCTCGCCAGTGAACCGGTGAGGGGTATCGCGTAGGCGATCAGGAGGGCTCCCAATCATGTCCCTCCGGCGATGAGCGCGAGGGCCAGCAAGGATTCGGATGGGGAACTGAGCTGCGACGCGAGGGCTGAGATGAGGGGTGTAGAACACGTCCTCGATCGTAACTCCGCCTCCGCGCACGGAAGTTCGATCCTCCAGGCGGGATCTCCCTCCCCGAGCTTGGATCCGCCCGGACAAAAGACCGCGCCCCGGGGTTGCCCCCTGGGGCGCAGCAAGGTGGGCCGTGCAGGACTCGAACCTGCAACCTTGGGATTAAGAGTCCCCTGCTCTACCTGTTGAGCTAACGGCCCACGTCCACTTCTAAAGTATAGCTAGGGCCCCATGGGCTGTCAAGGCGGAGCCGCCCGGGGGGCCTCCGCAGGGAAACGGGACCTTGAACGGGCGTGAACATCCTCTAAAATGAGACAGAAAGGTCGAGCCTGACGGGGAGGAAGGTCGATGTCCGGACGGGATCCTCAGGATGTGCAGGCGTTCCTGGATCGACATCTTCCCGGGACCGCCGTGCGGGTGCTGGAACGGAGCACGGCGACAGCCCCGGAGGCTGCGGCGGCAGTCGGTTGCCCTCTGGGCGCCATCGTGAAGTCCCTCCTCTTCCTGGCCGATAGGGACCCGCGGCTGGTGCTGGTGGCCGGGGATCGAAAGGCCGATCAGCGCCTCCTGGCGGGCCTGTGGGGGATCCCCCGAAAGCGCATCCGCATCGCAGACCCCGAGATGGTGCAGCGGGTGACCGGATTCGCCGTAGGCGCAGTGCCTCCCGTCGCCCACGCCACTCCTCTGCCCGTATGGATCGACGCCTCCCTTGCCCGTTACAAGATCCTGTGGGCCGCCGCGGGAGCCCGCAACGCCCTTTTCCCCATCGCCTTCGCCGACCTAATCCGGATCACCGACGGGACGGTCGCGGCGTTCACGGTGGAGGATCATCCTGCGGAGCAGGCACCTGATGCGGATCCTGGCCATTGAGACCTCGTGCGATGAGACAGCGGCAGCGGTGGTGGAGGACGGCCGGATCCTGCGCAGCCACGTGGTGGCCTCCCAGGCCGACTTCCACAGCAAATACGGCGGCATCTTCCCGGAGCTCGCTGCCCGGATGCATGTCGAGGCCATCGTCCCGGTCACCCGCGAGGCCCTCTCCCAGGCCGGCCTCTCGTGGGAAGCCCTGGACGCCATCGCGGTGACCTATGGGCCCGGCCTGCCGGGCTCGCTGGTGGTCGGGGTGAGCTTCGCCAAAGCCCTGGCCTTCGCCCGTCGCAAACCCCTCATCGCTGTCAACCACCTGGAAGGCCACCTCTATGCCCACCGCCTTCGGGTGGAGGGAAACCCCTCGGAAGACCTTCCTACTCCTTTCCTGGCTCTGATCATCTCCGGCGGTCACACGGAGCTGATATGGGTCCGTGATCTTCTGGACCACCGTCGGGTGGGCTGGACCATCGATGACGCTGCGGGGGAGGCCTTCGACAAAGTCGCCCGGCTCCTGGGCCTAGGGTTCCCCGGCGGGCCCGTCATCGAGCGGATCGCCCAGGAAGGGGACCCGAAAGCCTTTCCCTTTCCTGTCTGGCCGAAGGTCGACGATCCCATGTGGTTCAGCTTCAGCGGCCTGAAGACGGCCGTTCTGCGCGCGGTCGAACGCCTCCAGGGACCGCTCCTCCCGGTGGCCGATTTGGCGGCTTCCTTCCAGGCGGCGGTGATCGAGCAGCTGGTGACAAAGACGCTGGAAGCCCTGCGCCGCTACGAAGCCCGGGCCATCTTGATCTCCGGCGGGGTCTCCGCCAACCGGCTGCTCCGGTCCGAGATGGCCCGCCGCGCCCCCGTACCGGTGGTGGCTCCCCCGCCCTGGCTGTGTACGGATAACGCGGCGATGATCGGTGCCGCTGCGGAGCTCCACGCCCAGGCCGGACGCTTCGCCTCCCTCAACCTGGAAGTGGGTCCGAATGCGAAGATCGGAGCGGCCGCTTGAGCTCGTGGGCGCAGCCACTTTGAAGGGCTTTCCCGTCTCCTGGGCAGGGTGATCGCTTTCGGTCCTGAGGTGAAGCGGAGCGTCGCAGGGCAACTGCAAGCAGTTGCCCCACTCTGCGAGGGTCGGCGGAGTCGGAAATCCATAGATCCGCCCAGGGCGGAAAACTGGAAAGCTCCGGATGCCTTTTCGGAGCCTCCTGCTCCGGACCCGCGGTATAATCCTGTAGGAGGCCGGAGGGGACAGGATCCTTAGCGCTGGGGAACACGCAGAAGATGTTTCAGATCCAGGAATGGATATCGGTCCAAGAGGCCCGCCGGTTGATCCTATCGGAGTGCCATCCGCTGCCGCCGGAATCCGTTCCCCTCTCCCAGGCCCGCGGGCGGGTCGTGGCAGAGGACATCCGGGCAGAAAGGGATCTGCCTCCTTTCCCGAACTCCGCTATGGACGGCTACGCGGTCCGTGCAGAGGACGTGCGGGCAGCGAGCCGCGATCGACCGGTCCGATTGCAGGTGCGGGGGGAGGCCGCGGCGGGCCATCCGTTCTCCAGCGCAGTAGAGCCCGGGACAGCAGTGCGCATCGCGACCGGGGCCCCGCTCCCGAACGGAGCGGATGCAGTGATCCCAGTGGAGGACACGGATGACGTAGGCGGGCCGGGCCGTCCCCTTCCCCAGGAGATCGCCGTGTTCCAGCCGGCGCAGCCTGGGCAGTGCATCCGCCCGGCCGGCGAGGATGTGGCCCGGGGGGCGGTAGCGCTGGAGCGGGGGACGATCCTGACCCCGGGGGCCCTGGCCCTTCTGGCCGCCCTGGGACGCCTGGAGGTGCCTGTTCACCGTCGGCCGCGGGTGGCGGTGCTGGCCATCGGCGACGAGCTGATTGAGCCAGGCCGTCCGCTTCCCTCAGGCTGCATTTACGAAACCAACCGGACGGCGCTGGCGGCCCAAGCCGCGGAGGCCGGGGCAGAGCCGTTGCTTTTGGGGATCGCCCGGGACGATCCGGAGGATCTACAGCGGTTGCTGGATGAAGCGGCCGCCCACTACCCGGATCTCATCATCTCCTCTGCGGGTGCCTCCGTGGGCGCTTACGACTGGGTGAAGGAGATCGTCCGGCGGCGCGGGGAGCTCCGGCTCTGGAAGGTCCGCATCCGCCCAGGGAAGCCCTTTGCCTTCGGCCACTACTGGGGCATCCCCTTCTTCGGCCTGCCCGGGAACCCAGTCTCCGCGATGATCACCTTTGAACAGTTCGTCCGGCCGGTCCTGCGCCGAATGAGCGGCTATCCCCGCTGGGAGCGGCCCCGCATCGCGGTGCACCTGGCTGAACCGATTTCCAGCGATGGTCGGGAGACATATTTCCGAGCCCACATCTTCTATGAGGATGGCCGGTTCCAGGCCCAACTCAGTGGGTTGCAGGGCTCTCACATCTTGAGCGCGATGGCGCGGGCGAACGGCCTGGTCATCCTCCCGGAGGGAGTGCCGGCGCTCCCGGCGGGGGCGACGGCGATGGCAGAGGTGTGGGTGGACCTCCAGGATCTAATGGGATTATCTGGAATCTCATAAGGGGAGGTTTCTATGAGTAAGCGTGCGGCCCGTTCTATCCCGACCCGACGGTCTATCGGTCTGCCGATCCTGGCCGTGGGGGCGGTGCTGGTGGGGGTGCTGGCCCTAATCGGCTATCAGTGGTGGGCGAGCCGCCCTCTGGAAAGCGTCGCTGCGGTGGACTACCCGAGCGGTCTAACCCCGGACGGTTATCCATATAAAGGGAACCCAGAGGCGAAGGTGGTGATCGAGGAGTATTCGGATTTCCAGTGCGTGGCCTGCGCTCGCTACGCCCAGGAGGTCGCCCCGCAGCTGGATGAGAAATACATAAAGGCTGGGAAGGTGTATTATATTTTCCGGTATTTCCCCTTCCTGGGGCCGGAGTCCTTCCGAGCGGCGGAGGCGGCGGCGTGTGCGGCGGAGCAGGGTCGGTTCTGGGAATATGAGCGCATTGTCTTCGCGAACCTGCGAGGGAGCAACCAGGGCTGGTTTTCCGATGACCGGCTGATCGGGTTCGCCGCGCGGGTGGGGCTGGATCGGGGGCGCTTCGAGAACTGCCTGCTCTCCGGCAAACACCTCGACTTCATCCGTCAGGCGGCGGAGGCCGGGCGCCAGCGGGGAGTCCGTGCGACCCCGACGTTCTTCATCAACGGGGAGAAGATCGAAGGGCTGTATAACGTAGCCTTCTATGAGACCTACCTTGACGTCCTGTTGCAGCAGGGTCCATAAGAAGGAGGAAGGTGAATGGTGCCGGCGAGCGTGGCGGCGAAAAATCGGCTTGCCCTGGCGCAGAGCGGGCTGGCCCTCATGGGGGCGGGTGTGGCGGCTTATCTGACATGGGCCAAGCTCCGCGGCGAGGGTGTGGTCTGCTTCGGGTTCGGAGGCTGCGAGGTGGTGAACAACAGCCCCTACGCGGAGCTGCTCGGGATCCCGGTGGCTGCCTGGGGGCTGGGCGCCTATCTGGCCCTGGCCTTCCTCGGCGGCCTCTCGTGGGCCTGGTCCGACCGTGCCTCCCTCCGGCCGTGGGCGGCGACCCTCTCCTTTGCCCTCGCCCTGGGAGGATGGTTGTTCTCCATGTATCTCACGGCCATCGAGGCCTTCGTCCTCCGCTCCTGGTGCAGCTGGTGCGTGACCTCCGCCGTCCTCATCACCCTGTTGCTGGGAGTGTGTGGCCTTCGTTTCTATCGGATGTTCCGGGAGGAAGGGTAAACGCGGTGCGGTAAGGAAGCACGGCGTCGCCTCCGAGATTCATCCTTAATGCCTAACATTCCGTCAGGAGGGATCCTATGCCGCGCATTCGCTGCCATTATGTGGATTGCGTTTACCTGGAGGCCGGCATGTGCACGGCCGATGAGATCGAACTGGACCCTGAGATGGGATGTCTGACCTATACTCAGGCCGAGGAGGAAGAGGAGGAGTGGGAGGAGGAAGAGGTGGTCCCAGAGGAAGAGGAAGAGCTGGAGCTGGATGATGAGGAGTGGGAAGAGATCGCCCCCGAGGAGGACGAAGAGGATAAGGACTGGTGAGCAGCCCCTCTCTGCCTCTGGAAGACTCTGGGTGGGGCGGGGAGCCGGCGGAAAGGCCCCCCCGCCCCATCAGAACGTAGCCCAGCGCAGCCGCGCTTCTAAGATTTACCCGTGGCGTTTCAGAAAGCGGGCGATGCGCTCCAGGGCTTCCTCGATCTTCTCGTAAGCAGTAGCATAAGAACAGCGGACGTGCCCTTCGCCTCCCAACCCAAAGGCGCTGCCCGCAACCACAGCCACCTTCTCCTCCATGAGCAGGCGCTCGCTGAACTCCACGTCGCTCATGCCGGTGCGGGCGATGGAGGGGAAGGCGTAGAAGGCTCCCTTCGGTTCGAAGCAGGTCAGGCCCAGCTCGTTGAGCCCCCTGACGATCAGCCGCCGGCGTCGATCGTATTCCTGGCGCATCTGCTCTACGTGTTCCTCCCCGATGCGCAGGGCGGCCAGGGCAGCGTGCTGCGAAGGGGTGGGAGCGGACATGATGGTGTATTGATGGATCTTGCGCATGGCCTCCAGGATCTCCCGAGGCGCGGCTGCGTAACCGATCCGCCAGCCCGTCATGGCGTAATCCTTGGAGAAGCCGCCGAGCAGGATGGTGCGCTCCCGCGCCCCGGGCAACGCGGCGAAGCAGGTGTGCGTTCCGTCGTAGACCAGGCGGTCGTAGATCTCATCGGAGATCACCACGAGGTCGTATTTCTCCGCCAGGGCGGCGATGGCCATCAGCTTCTCCCGGGGCATCACCGCCCCTGTGGGGTTGTTCGGATAGCCGATCAGGATGGCCTTGGTGCGCGAGGTGATGCGGGCCTCAAGGTCGGCGGGGTTGACCTGGAAGTCCTCCTCCGCCTGCGTGGCAAAGGTCACCGGCACGCCCCCCGCCAGGGTCACCTCCGGCGCGTAGGAGACAAAAC
>JAGHYO010000090.1 GCA_017743605.1 Thermoflexus sp.
GATCCACAACCAGCGCTCGGATGCGGCTGTATGACCTACGAGGGAAAATGCTGTTGGATATTGAACTTGAGAATGGCCGGGCGCGCCGCCAAGCACCGGTTCAGTCCTCCAAGGCGCCGGGTCATGCCAAGGACGTGGCACGCCCAAAGCAGGATGTCTGCTGCAATTGGCTGGCATTGAATTTCTGCATTGATGCGGCCACAATTGGGTACGTGGGTTGTTGTTTCGCAAACCCCGCGCTATTTGCTGCCTGTCTAGCCACCGGAACCGCAGCCTGCTTTGCTGCCAACTGCTGGTTCTGTTAGAGCGGGAGGAGGCACATTATGAGCCGAGCCTCGATTCCTCTGTCCTTGCGGTGGAGTCTTCCCATGCTGAGCCTCATTCTGGGCGGGATGCTCCTTATGAACGGACTGGCCCTCGGCATCCCGTGGCTGCCCGTGTTCAGTCTGGCGGCTTTCCTGGTGGCAGCGGTCTTCCTTCGATATGGTGACACACAGGTTAGTGTTGGCGTGGGGCTGGCCCTGCTGCTGGCCGGATACATTGGGATGCTAATCGGCGGGCTGCTCCGACAGTTCCAGACGCCATTGGAAATCGCAGCCATCCTGAGCGTAGGGGTGATGGTCCTGGGCCTGTGGGCGGACCGCCGCAAGCGATCCCTGTGATCCGCTCTGCTGACAGGCGGAAAACACAGGACCTTCCCCCGCTTGGAAGAGTGGAAACGCTCAGCGGGGGGCGGCTGTGGGTGCGGAGTTTGCGGGACCCCGAGGTCCAGGCCCTGCTGGACCAGGCTCACCCCGGCTGGCGGTAGGAGCCGATGCTCGTTGAGATCGAGGGGGAGCGGGCGCGGATCTTGGCGGGGCTGGCGATGCGAATGCGGTTGCTCCAGATCCTGGGCCCGGTGCGGGCGTTGCGGGTGGCCCAGGCGGTGGCCCGGATGGGAGGCCCGGTGCTCGGCGTGGATTGGGGAAGGCGCGATTTCCTGCGCCGGGCCGGAGGGGCACTCATCGCGCAGATCACCCTCTCAATCTTAGGAAGCCCCAAGTCGGTGAAGGTCAAGCATGAGCCTGCAAGCCCTAAACCTCCCGCCGAAATTTCGGTTGAACCCGCAGATGCTCATACTTACACTCAAATGCTTCGCCATGCCTTTAATAATACGCACGTGCTTCGAATCAGTTGGTTTCTTAAAGCACAAGGATTTGCTCCCTATGAATCACCTTCTGTAATGCGGATTCGCGAGAGTAACAAGCTGGTGCGAACCGTTGCCATCCATCGTTATGTAACGGACGGCCAAGAAGCCGTTCTTGCATATGGAGAAGAAGTAAGCGGTCTCGTATGGGCCTATGCGATTGTTATCCCTAATAATGGACAGCGATATGCTCTAAGGGTTGGCTCAAGTGGTCAAATCGAACGCTTTGAAGCACCCATGATCAATCAGGTGGATTGGGACTGCTTGATCTGTAATGCACTTTGTAGTGGTTTATGCAGTGTAGGATGCGCATTAGCGCGCGTAATTATTTGTGGACCCAACGTTGTCTGCACCCTGATTTGCGGAGGGATGTGTGGCGGCCTGTGTGGAGAAGGATGCTACTTCGGTTGCGGACCTTTCTGCTAGCTCGGTTCAGATGCTCTGCTGTTTCTCAATAGCCCGGGCATGGTCTGGCAGACAGATGTCTGCCAGCCTATCGTCCCTCATAATCCCGGGACTGCGTCTGGGTCTTCGCTTGAAAGGAGGAAATCATGGGGGCTGGGCAGCGAGAAACCGATCTCCGGATCCAGATCCTGCTCTCCACTGTGATCGGGGCGTCGGCCTTCCTGATCACAAGTCTAGCCATATGGTTGGGCTTTGAGCAAAGGACATGGATGGAGGCGATTCTCCCGGTGCTGGCCGGTGCCCTCAGTTTCGCCATCGCATTTGCCCTTGTGCGCTTTCTGGTTTTCTTCCGCAAACGCTGACTTGCTGCTCGGAGAAGCGATGCCCCTGCGGACTGATGGGATGGATCCGCCGCGACAGGTTGAAGCCGGAGCAAATAGGGGGGCGCTCCCTGTGGGACCCCCGGTTATCGCTCCACCTCCCAGGGAGCGGGCCGTGGGGCGCCTTGAAGGGAATCCCGGATGAGCGGGGCGAACTCGGGATAGCACGCGGCGAAGGCGCAGAGCAGCCCGAAGCAGCCGGCCAGCATCATGTCCCCATAGGGAACCGCAAAGTAAACCGGATGGCGGGACCCCCGCAGCAATCCGCGGCGGGGCCCGACGACGGCCACCCCCTCCGGCCGCATCGGCGCGGCCTCGAACACCAGCGCCCCGTGGCCCATGTCGTCGAACACCTCCTCAAAACCCAGGGCGCCCTCCGCCAGCTGGCCCAGCAGGCGGTCCAGCTTCTCCCCATCCAGAAAGCCCGTGTGGTGCTCGAAGAGCCCCTCCACCTGCCCTTCCCGCAGCCGAAAGGCCAGCGTGTGGAAGTTCCCGATGTTCACCACCAGGCACTGCCGCCAGGCCGCCACCCGGGGATCCAGGGTGGCGCCCAGGGCCGCCGCGGGGGCGGTGTCCATCCCCACCACCGGGCCGTCGAAGGCCTCCCGCACCGTGCGCACCACCGCCTGCAATCGGGTGAGGAAATCGGGGATCTCTTCCCCCCGATGGGCGAAGACGGTGAGCGCCCGATGCTCGGCCAAACGCTGGGCCAGGTAATCGAACCGGAACTTGCGGTCGGAGTAACCGGGAGGCGCCGCCCCGTGATCGAAGACCGCCACGGCGACCCCGTCCGGCCGGAAGGGCACCCCGAAGGCCTCGAAGGCCCGCCGCAACGCCTCCCAGTCGAAGTCCCGCAACACCAGACGAACCAACCGATCCCCCATGCGAGCGGCCTCGTCCTCGCTGACGAGGTGCACTCCCATCGCCTGCACCGCATCCAGATCGTCATTGAAAGTCCGCGCCGCCTCCGGCGTCGCATACACGGGAAGGCCGGCCCGCAGGTGGTCCTCCACCGCCCACTGGCACGGCCCACCGCCCATCAGGACGCCGGTTAAGAGGATCGGCCGGCGCTCCCGGGTGGCCTGCCGCACCGCTCGCGCCACCCGCATGGTCGGCGAAGGCAGAACCAGCTGATAGGCGTTCTCCAGCTCCTTCTCGCTGTCGTAGAAGAGGATGTCCTGGGTCCCGGTCCCGATGTCCACGCACAGGATCTTCATCGCCGCTTCCCTTTTCGAAACGATCTCAACCTCGCGGCCCCGATCCCACCGGCGTCCCTTCCGCCATCATGGCCTGCAATCGAAGAACCGCCTCCTCCGCGCTTTCCACCACCTGCAGCAGGCCCAGGTCCTCCTCCCGAATGTAGAGGGGATCGTGATAGGCCTCCAGCAGGCGACGCCAGCGCGTCCCGATCAGGAGGAAGGGCCGGGGGGCCAGCTCCCGGGTCTGGAGGAGGCTCCAGGCCATGGCCATCTCGCTCAGCGTCCCGATGCCGCCGGGCAGGGCGACCATGGCGTCGCCGGCGGTCACCAGGTAATGCAGGCGCTGGAAGAGGGTGGGGAACTTGATCTCCACATCGAGATAGGGGTTGGCCTTCAACCCCCAGCGGTCGAACAGGTCCACCGTGACCCCGATGGCGAGCCCGCCGGCTTCCCGCGCCCCGCGGCTGACCGCTTCCATCGTCCCCCCATACCCGCCGCTCATCACGATGAAGCCCGCCTCGGCCAGGCGGCGGCCCAGCTCCCGGGCCATCTCGTAATCCGCGGATCCTGGCGCCGGGGCATGGCCACCGAACACCGAAACCACCCGCTGCGGCATCCCCTTCTCCTTCAAAATGTCCCGATCCCCCGGTAGCGGAACCGTTCGATGAGAAGGATACCGAGGAAGGTGAGGAGGAGCAACAGCGTGCTCATGGCCATGGCCTGGCCCAGGTTCAGCTCCCCGGGCTGGCTCAGGAAACGGGCGATGGCCAGAGGCATGGTGGGCATGGTGGGCCGGGCGATGAGGGCGGTGGCCCCGAACTCCCCTAGGGAGACGCAGAAGGCGAAGACGGCGGCGGCCAGCCACGCCCGGCCCAGCAGAGGTGCCTCCACCCGCCACCAGACCTGCGCGGGCGAGGCCCCCAGGGTCATCGCGGCCTCCCGCCAGCGCGGGTTCATCCCCTCCAGGGCCGGCAGGAGGATGCGCACCACGAACGGATAGGCGATCAGGGTGTGGGCGATCACCACCAGCAACGGCGAGGTGCGCAGGGCCTGCACTGCCGCCACCAGCCCCGGCCACCCTTCCAGGAACCATGGCGGACGGCTAAAGCCGACCAAGAACCCGAACCCTAAGGTGACTGCTGACGTCGAAAGGGGAAGCATCAGCAGCGGATCCAGCCAGCGGATGCGACGCCGGCCCGCCAGCCCGTAAGCGGCCAGCCCGCCCAGGGACAGCGAGAGGCCCATGGTCGCGGTGGCGAAGAGCAGCGAATTGCGGACCGCCTCGATGGGCGCCACGTAAGTGACGGCGCCGCGCCGGTTGATCCAGAGCTCCCGGTAGTAGCCCAGGGTGACCCACCCGGTGTAGTAAGCCGGCTCGCCGGGCTTGCGCAGGGTCATGGGGGTCACGGAGCGCAGGGCCAGGGCCAGCAACGGCATGCCGATCCAGAGGAAGAGGATCGCCAGCCCCAGGCCGGCCATCAGGCGCTCCCCCCACGTTCGCAACGGACGACTGGTGGAGGCCTCCGGCCGCCATTCCAGAGGGACCACCCAGCGGGCCTGAAGCCGCGTGTAAAAATAGAGGAGCGCGAAGTTGAAGGCCAGCTGGACCAGCGAGAGGGTGGCTGCTGCCGGCAGGTTGAAGAGGCCGACAGCCTGCCGGTAGATCTCCACCTCCAGCGTAGCATACTGAGGACCACCCAGCAGCAACACCACCCCGAAGCTGGTGAAATTGAAGAGGAACACCAGCGCCGCGGCAGCCAGGATGGCCGGGAGCAACAACGGCCCGGTCACCCGCATAAGAGCCCGCCAGCGATCCGCCCCCAGGGTCCGGGCCGCCATCTCCAGGGTGGGATCCAGATGGCTCCAGGCATTCCCCACGATGCGCAGCACCAGCGTGAGGTTGTAGAACACGTGGGCGACGACGATCGCGGTCAGGGTGTTCACGAAGGGGATCGGCGGTTCCGGGAGGTCGAACAGGGCCATCAGGGCTTGGTTTGCCCAGCCCCGGGGGCCCAAGAGGGCCGTGAAGGCCGCTGCCACCACCACCGTGGGGAGCACGAAGGGGACGGTGGCCATCGCCTGCCACAGGCGGCGGCCCGGCAGCTGATAACGGGCGAAGAGGCCCGCTAGGGGGAGCCCTAGGAGGAGGGTCACCGCTGTGGAAAGGGCGGCCTGCCCCACCGTGAACCCCAGGACCTTCCGGAAAGACGGGCTTCCCAGGGTCCGGAGGATCGCCTCCCCTTCCAGGACACCCGCGGGCATGAGGCTCAGGCCCAGGATCGAGACGAGGGGATACGCGTAGAAGAGGAAAAAGAACAGAAGCGGCAGCGTCAGCAGAACATCCCGTCGGCCCATCCCTCCCATGCAGGTTCGCATCCTGTGCAGGCAGTCCCTATCGATTGCCGATAGACGTCTGGTCTACCCAGACGTCTCCAGGATCTGCTGGAGGCACTCCAGGGCAATGGGCAGTGGGTCCCGCCACAGCCATTCCGCTTCAACCCAGAACCCGGGGACCGCTGTGGACGCGATTCGCCCCTGGGAGATCTCTCCCATCCGGTAGTCGGGGTGACCGAGCCGGTGAAGCGTCACCACTCGGAGCTCAGGATCCACCACCCAGTATTCCCGAACTCCGCCCTCTTCGTATATCCGGGCTTTCTCTTCGAGATCATAACGCCGGGTGGATGGGGAGGTGACCTCCACCACCAGGTCCGCTGGGCCCTCCACCCAGTCGGAGCGCCCCCCCGGGAGACGATCCCGATGCACGAAGAAGAGGTCCGGCTCTTTGACCGCCCCCGGCCGCAGGCGAAGAACCGCCGGCCCGTTGAAGACTTCCCCCAGCCCGTGGGCCTCGACGTAGCCCCGCAGCAAAAAGGAGAGAAATCCTACCAGGCGCTGGTGGGAGAGCGTGGCCGGCGAGTGCACGATCACCTCCCCGTCCTCGAACTCCCAGATGTGGTCCTCGGGCGCCTCTTCAAAGTAACGGGCCTCGGTCCATCCTCCCAGACGGAGCAAAAAAGCATCCCGGATCTCCTCGCCGCTTTCCGTCATCAGGCGAACCCGCATCGCCGAGCCTCCCGCAGCTCTGGGCAGGGTGAGCCGGATCCGCGCTCCCCCGATTTCGCTCGACCTTCATCGCAGCATCAAATCCGTCCACTCCTGGATCCATCGCTCCCGGTTGGCGTCGATCTGGGCGGGATCCAGGCAGGCGGGCTCCCTCGGGACCTCCGCGAACTTCAGGAAAAAGTCCGGCAGCTTCGCCTTCGGGTGGACCGGGAAGACGAACATCTGGAGGGGGATGTCCTCCTGGAAGCGCAGGCTGATCATGTAATCCATCCATCGCTCCGCCAGGTCCCGGTTCGGCGCTCCTTTCAGGATGCCGGCGAACTCGATCTGGCGGAAGCAGGCGTTCTTCCCCAGGACGTTCCCGGTGGGAGGCTCGGAGAGCTGGCCCTGGCTGAAATACACCTCCGCCGCTGGGCTGGTGGCGTAGCTCACCACCAGCGGACGCGTGCCCGGGCTCCCCGTGGCCCCGCTGAACTCTTTGTAATACGCGTCCTCCCAGCCCTCGGTGATCTTCACGTCGTTGGCCTTCAAGGCCCGCCAGAAATCCAGCCAGCGCTCCTCGCCGAAGTGGGCGATGGTGGCCAGCATGAACGCCAGGCCCGGGGAGGAGGTGGCCGGGTTCTCCACCACCAGCAAGCCCCGATACTCCGGCCGCGCGAGGTCCTCCAGGGTCTCCGGCGGCTTCAGCCCCTTCTCCTGAAAGTATTTCTTGTCGTAGTTCACGCAGACGTCGCCGTAATCGATGGGGATCAACCGGAGCTCGGGGTCCAGGATAAACTCCGCGGGGATCTCCTCCAGGCCCTTCGGTCGGTAGGGTTCGAAGAGGTCCTCCCGGATGGCCCGACTGAAGAAGGTGTTGTCGACCCCGAAGAACACGTCGGCCAGGGGCGCTCCTTTGGCCAGGATGGCCTTGTTGAGGGCGGCCCCTGCATCGCCCGCCTTGAGGATCTGGACCCGCGCGTTGTAGCGCTGTTCGAACTCCCGTAGCACCTCCTCGCTGACGGCGAAGCTGTCGTGGGTCATCAGCACCAGCTCCCGCGGGCCCGCCGGGGTGGCCGTGGGGGCCGATGGGCTTGGGGAGGGCGTAGGGGCCGGCGTCGCCGGAGCCGGCGAGGGCGTCGGCGGCGCCGCAGGCGTGGTACAGGCCGCTGCGAGCGCGATCAGCACGCCGATGAGAATCGCTCGACGCTTCAAGGTCCCTGCCTCCGGATGGGAAGGTCTGAAAGCCGCTTCACCCCACAACGGCTGGAGGGGCTTTCGCTCCGAACCGGTGTCTCAGATGATAACGGCGGTCATTCCAGATAGTCATGGCGGTCGTTTCTGGAGGGAGGGCCTTCAGCCCCAAACCCTTCTTTACTCAATCCCACAAGGGGTCGCAGCTGAAGCTGCTCCTACCACATCAACCTTTCTGTAGGAGAGGCTTTCGCCCCGAACCTCCGTCTTCGATGGTGCAAGGGTCGCGGCGAAAGCCGCTCCTACAAACATCGGTCTTTTTTGGTAGAAGGGGCTTTCGCCCCGAAATTCCACCCTCAATGGCACCACTAGTCGCTTTTTGCAAGCTCAGCTTCAGCCCCAAATCCACGTCTTCGACCCCACAATCGATCGCGGCGAAAGCCGCTCCTACGGGCGTTGGTTTTTGCAGGATGGGCTTTCGCCCCGAACCCAGATTTCATGGCGAATCGTGGGGGAAGCCGCCTTCGTCTTGAACCGGCGGTCCTTACGGATCCTATCAACAGGCTGCAGCTATCCCTGGTTGCCGATTTAACCCTCTCCTCGCTCGTGGATCACCAGGAGGAGGCCCTGCCGGACCCGCACCCGGGCCCGAGGGGCGATCATCCGGTTGCTCACTCCCAGGGTGGCCCCGAAGGGCAGCGTCCCCTCCGTCAGAGGATAGAACAGCCCCTCCAACGTCACCCCCTGCGCGTCCTCGATCAGCGGGATCAGGGAGACCCGATCCCCCGGCTCCCCCTCGATCCAGCCTTCCTCCCGGATCACGAAGGCCTCC
>JAGHYO010000091.1 GCA_017743605.1 Thermoflexus sp.
GGAAGGCTCTTGACAAATTCCCTTCTTTTGAGTAAAATGAATGCGTAATCGATTACAAGCAAAACTTTGATATCAATATAATTAATATTCGAATTTAATTAACTATTTTCCATAAATATTTATTGTAAAAACAACCAAATTTTGCTGTATTTATAGTCTTGTTTTTGGCATGAAACGACCCACTTTGAAAGCGATTGCGGAGCAAGCGGGGGTTTCGGTGGCGACGGTGTCCCGGGCCCTGAGCGGGCGGGGGCGGGTCGATGAGGCGACCCGTCAGCGGATCCTGCGGATCGCAGAGGCGATGGGCTACGCCCCGGACATGGCCGCTCGCAGCCTGGTGCTACGCCGCACAGAGAACATCGGCTTTCTGATCCATGCCCTCCAGTCCCTTTCCCCCCACACCTTTTACGGGGAGCTCCTGACCGCGGTGGAACGGGAGCTGCGCCGGCACCGTTATCACCTCCAGTTCGCCACTGTGGAGGACGATTCCCTGCCCACCCTGATCAAAGAGAACCGCGTGGATGGTCTGCTCCTGGTCGGCTGCGACTTACCCCCTTCCTTGATCTGGACGCTGAAGGAACGCCGTCTCCCCCTGGTGCTGGTGGACAACCACATGCCCGGTGTGGACAGCGTGTTCACAGACAACGTGGGTGGCGCTTTCCAGGCCACGGCGCACCTGATCCGCCTTGGGCATCGTCGGATCGCCTTCATCGCGGAGACCCTGGCCAACCTGAGCTTTCAGGAGCGCTTCGAGGGATACCGTCGGGCGCTGGAGGCTCATGGCCTGCCCTTCGATCCCGAGCTGGTGGCCGAGGGCGAGCGAGGCGTTGAGGGAGGTTTCATCGCGATGGGCCGGCTTCTGGAACGAGCGCAGCCCACAGCCGTGGTCGCGGCCAACGATCCCACGGCAGCCAGCGCGATGCGGGCGATCCGGGCGCGAGGCCTGCGGATCCCGGAGGAGATCGGAGTGGTTGGCTTCGATGATGATCCCCTCGCGCTCCACACCGACCCCCCGCTCACCACCATGCGCGTCTTCCGCGCCAGGATGGCAGCTCTGGCTGTCGCCCGGTTGCTGGATCTGATGAGGAACCCGGAGCAGCCGGCCGTCCATATCTGCATCGAGACCCAGCTGATCGTGCGTCAGTCCTGCGGAAGTTCCCCCATCCCATCCTGAGGAGAGGAGGTTTGCCATGTCCCGAGGATCCAGCTTGCGCGCGCAGTTCTTCTTCATCCTCGCGGCGCTCGCCCTCGGGCTGAGCGCCTGCGCGCCCGCCACCCCCGCTCCTGGGCCCACCGCCTCCCCCACCCCCGTCGTGGTTGAGAAAGTGGTGACCCCCACGCCTGCCCCACGTCCGAGGGAGTTCGTGCTGGGCACCAGCTGGGAGGTCCCGCCCGCTTACCACGGCAACCCCTTCGCTCCCGGCGGGGTCGGGGGCGCCTGGTGGTTCGTCTTCCAGCCGCTGCTCATCTACGTCCCGGCCACCGGCGAAGCCATTCCCAGCCTGGCGGAATCCTTTGAGGAAGCGCCGGACCGCATCACCTTCCGACTGCGCCAGACCGGCTGGTCAGATGGCACCCCCTTCACCAGCAAGGATGTATGGGCCTCCTTCGTCCTGATGAAGTTGATGTGGAACTGGCCCGGCGAGGTGGATCGGGTGGAAACCCCCGATGAACGAACGGCGGTCATCGTATGGAAGCAGCCCCTGGCGAACCCCAAGGCCTTGATCAGCAGCGCTCCTATCCTGGTCAACGTCACCGCCTACGGGAAGTTCGCGGAAGAGGCCGCCAAATGGCTGGGCCAGACCGTCGCTGAGGCGGAGGAGGCGCTGAACAAGATCCGCCAGGAGGTCTCCGGTTTCAAGCCGGAGAAGCCCGTCGCCGTCGGCCCCTTCCAGGTCGAGAGCGTCAGCGCTTCCGAGATGATCCTGACCAAGAACCCTCACCATTACGCCGCGAAGAACATCGGCATCGACCGCATCCGCTTCCTGCGCTGGACCTCCAACGAGGTGATGTGGGCTTTCCATCTGGCCGGGGAACTGGACGCCAGCCACGCGGCGGCCCCCAAGGATGTTGCGGATCAGATCCTGCAACGCCAGCCCAAGACGCGGCTTCAGCTGGTCACCGACCTTTCCGAGTTCGCTCTGCTCTTCAACCTGCGCAAGGCGCCCTTCAACGATGTCCGCTTCCGCAAGGCCATCGCCTACCTCATCGACCGCGACAAGGTCCGGGAGATCTCTTACTACGCTGGGCTCACCTCCGCCCCTTACTCCCACGGCGTCCTCAAGTCCTTTGAGGAGCAGTGGCTCGGAAAGGATTTCCTCGGCTCCCTTACGGCTTACAATCTTGACCCGGCGAAGGCAGAAGCCTTGCTGAAGGAGATGGGCTGGACCAAGGGGCCCGACGGTAAATGGCGGGATCCCACGGGCAAGGCCCCTGAGTTCGAGATCCTGGCCCAGGCGGGGGCCACGGATTGGATCCTGGCCGCGGAGGCCATCGCCGCCCAGCTGAACAAACAGGGCTTCCAGGTCCGGACCCGCGCCGTTGAGCCCGGGGTGTATCCCACCACCCTGCGGGGCGGCCAGTTCGACATGGCCATCCAGTTCGGCAGCGCCTGGTGGGGCACGGCCCACCCGCTCACCGGCTATTACCGCCTCTACCAGGGCGAGGCCGCGGAGTTCACCGGTGCCAAAGACGTCATGGCGACGATGAAGGGTCCGCAAGGCGAGGACGTGAACGTCGCCCAGGCCCTGGACAGCCTTCTGAAGGAGCCGAATCCGGAGCGCCAGAAGGCGATCGTCCGCCAGCTGGCCTGGATCACCAATGAGAATCTGCCGGTCCTTAGCTTGCTGGAGAAGCAGCTGATGATCTTCCATGTCGATGGTGTCCGGGTGACCGGCTGGCCGGCGGCGAACGACCCGCCGTGGACGGTGGCTCCCGGTGCCATCGAGCGTTTCTACGCTCATCTGCTCATCCAGGGCATCTTGAAGCCGGTCCCGTAGGGGCTGCCATCGCATGGGGTCTGGGGGGCGCGCTTTCTGCGCGCCCCCCAGACCCGCATCAGGAGGTCCACGCCGAATGCGCTGGCTACGGCGGGTGTTGCTGGCCTTGTTCACGATCTGGCTGGTGGCCACCCTCACCTTTGTGGTGGTAGAACAGGCGCCCGGTGATATCTTCTATTTGATGGCTCAAGAGATCGCCCAAGCCCGGGGGGTCTCCATCGAGGTGGCTTACGCCCAGGTGCGCAGCATGGTCGGCTACGATCCCACCCGTCCCCTCCTCCAGCGCTACCTCGAGTGGATGGGGGAGCTGCTGCAGGGGAACCTGGGCTTCTCCTATTTTTATCGCATCTCCGTGAATCAGATCCTCTTCCAGGCGCTGCCGTGGACGGTCTTTGTCCTCTCCACAGCGCTTTTGCTGAGCTTTACCATCGGCGTCCTGCTCGGGCTAGTGATCGCGGTCCGCCGGCGCACGTGGCTGGATCCTCTAATCACCGGCTACGCCTCCCTCACCGACGCCACGCCGGATTACCTGACCGCCCTCCTTCTGCTGATCTTCCTCGCCCTCCAGCTGAAATGGTTCCCCTCCAAAGGGGCTTATGACAGCAGCCTGACCCCAGGGTTCAACCTGCCCTTCCTGCTCAGCGTGCTTCACCACGCCGCCCTGCCCATCACCGCCTATACCCTGGAGAACATCGGGGCCTGGGCGCTGGCGATGAAGGGGAGCGCGGTCTCCGTCCTGGGTGAGGACTTCATCGCCTTTGCCCGGGCCCGGGGCTTGCGGGAAAGCCGCGTCCTCACCCACTATGTCGGGCGCAACGCCATCCTGCCCATGGTCACCGGGCTGGCCCTGGCCTTCGGGGGGATGTTCGGAGGCTCCGTCCTGATCGAGACCGTCTTCCATTACCCTGGGATCGGCTGGTTCTTCAAGTTCGCCCTCGATCATCGGGACTACGGGATGATGCGAGGGTTGCTCATCCTCACCACGGTGGCCATCGTGATGGCCAACCTGATCACCGATCTGATCTATCCCCTGCTGGATCCCCGGATCCGGATGGAGGATTAAATGGGCACGGCCGCGTTCCTGGGTGATCTTCTCCAGGCGCTGCGAGGGAATCGACGGGCTGTTGTGGGGGGCCTGATTCTGACCGGTTACCTCTTGATGGCCCTCGTCGGACCGGCGCTCGTTCCCCTCGACCCCACCATGAAATACGCGGAACGGTTCCGACCACCTTCCCTCGCGCATCCTCTGGGCACCGATTATGCCGGGCGGGACGTGCTGGCCCAGATCATCCACGGCTCGCGGGATGTCCTGGCCATCGCCTTCCTCACCGCCCTGTTCACCACGGCCGTGGCCGTCGGCGTCGGAACCCTCGCGGGTTACTCCGGCGGCGCGGTGGACGCTGTTCTGATGTTGCTGACCAACGTTCAGCTCACCGTGCCGGCCGTGCCGGTTTACCTTCTCATCGGCTCGGTGTTCCAGGTCCGCGACCCCATTGGGTTCGCCGCCCTGATCAGCCTGTGGATGTGGGGCCCGCTGGCTCGCGCCGTTCGCTCACAGATCCTCTCGCTGAAGGAGCGCGATTTCATCGAGGCCGCCCGGGTCCTGGGGCTGAGCACTTTTCATATCCTGTTCCGCGAGCTCTTTCCGAACCTGACCCCATTTGTGGTCATCCACTTCATTCGGATCATGCGGGACGCCATCACGGCGAGCGTAGGGTTGATCTTCCTGGGGCTGGCTCCCTTCTCGCCCACCAACTGGGGCACGATGCTGAACCTGGCCGTTTTCCAGACCGGTGCCATCTATATCCCCAACGCACTTCACTACGTGATCGCGCCAATGGCGGTGATCGTCCTCTTCCAGCTGGGGGCAATCTTCTTCGCACACGGGCTGGATGAGATCCTGAACCCCCGTCTCCGAGCTCCGGCATGAAACCTCTGTTGCAGGCCCGGGATCTGGAGGTCACATTCGATCTGGGGCGGCACGGCCGTCTAGTCGCCGTCGACCGGGTGTCCTTCGACCTGGGGCACGGCGAGTTTGTGGCTCTGGTTGGGGAGAGCGGGAGCGGCAAGAGCACCACCGCCCTCGCCCTGATCCGTCTGGTCCCGCCCCCCGGCTTCATCTCCGGCGGCCGCCTGTTGTGGTGGGATGATCGAGAGGAAACGCCGGTGGACCTTCTCCAGCTGAGCCCCGGGCGAATGCGGGAGCGCCGCTGGCGGGATATCGCGATGGTCTTCCAGGGAGCCCAGAACGCCCTCAATCCGGTCATGCGCATCGCCGAGCAGATGGTGGAAACCGTGCGAACGCATCAGGCCATGCCGCGCGACGAGATCCTGGATCGGGCCGCCCGGTGCCTGCGCATGGTCCGCCTGGAGCCCTCCCGGGTGCTCCGGGCCTATCCCCATGAGCTCAGCGGCGGGATGCGTCAGCGGGTGTTGATCGCCATGAGCTTGTTGCTGACCCCCCGCCTGCTGATCCTGGATGAACCGACCACGGCCCTGGACGTGATCACCCAAGCGCATATCCTTGAGCTCTTAAAGGAGATCCAGGAACAGCTGGGGCTGACGATGCTCCTGCTCACCCACGACCTGGCTGTGGTCGCGAAAACAGCCCGTCGAGTTCTGATCATGTATGCGGGCCGGATTGTGGAGGAGGCCCCCACCGAAGACCTATTCGAGGCGCCCTATCATCCCTACACCCGGGGCCTCCTCCAGGCAGTCCCCACCCTGCGCGGGGACCTGGCCGCGAAGCGCCCGATCCCGGGCTCCCCTCCGGACATGCGACATCCGCCCTCGGGTTGTCGCTTCCATCCGCGCTGTCCCTATGCCGACGAGCTGTGCCGTCGGGTGGAGCCGATCTTGGAGGAGGCGGGCGGCCGTCGCGTGGCCTGTCATCACTGGCAACGCATCCACCAGGGCGCGCCGCTCCCGGAGGCTCTGCAATGAGGAACAGCCTGATCACCCTGGAGGATGTCTCCTTGGTCTTCGCGCGAGGCTGGCCTTCTCGGGAGCGGGTCGAAGCCGTAGCGGGTGTATCCCTGAACATCCCGGAGGGTGGGATCCTGGCCCTGGTGGGGGAGACCGGGAGCGGGAAGACCACCTTGGGCAAGCTGGTCGCCGGCCTCTACCGGCCCACCCGGGGCCGCGTCCTCTTTCGAGGGCAAGATCTGCGGGCCATGGACCGCCGCACGTTCCTGGAATACCGGCGAGCTGTCCAGTTGGTGCATCAGGACGCCTTCGCCGCCTTGAACCCGGTCCGCACCGTTTACCACTCCCTGAAAGCCCCTCTGCTCCATCATCGTCTCGCCCGGACCGAGCGGGATGCTCGGGAGCAGGTCGCAGCGCTGCTCACCCAGGTCGGGCTGACGCCGCCGGAGCTCTTCCTGGACAAGTATCCGCATCAGCTGAGCGGAGGCCAGCGCCAGCGGGTTCTCCTCGCCCGCGCCCTCACCGTGCAACCCCGCCTCATCGTGGCCGACGAGCCGGTTTCGATGGTCGACGTCTCGCTACGCCTTTCTATCCTTCAGCTGCTGCGCGAGCTCAACCGCCGCCTGGGCATCGCCATCCTTTACATCACCCACGATTTGGCAACCGCCCGTTACCTGGCTGAGGATGGACAGCTGGCGGTGATGTATTTGGGGAAGATCGTGGAACACGGCACCTTTCGGGAGGTCCTGGGGAACCCGCGGCATCCTTACCTGCAAGCCCTCCTTTCGGCGGTGCCCATCCCGGATCCGCGGATCGCTCGTTCGATGCGTCCGATGACGCTCCAGGAGATTGATCCGCCGGATCCCCGGCGCCCGCCTTCCGGATGTCGGTTTCACCCACGCTGCCCTTACGCGCGGCCGATCTGTCGAGAGATCCCTCCAGCCCTCGAAGGCCCCGCGGATCATCGCGTGGCCTGCCATTTCGCGGCGGAGATCCCACCATGGCACCCGCTATCAGCCGCCTCGCCTTCACAATGGGCCTGACCCTGTTCCTGCTCGCCCTGATGGCCCTCCCCTTCCTTCCGCCCGGATCCCCTGCCTTTGTGGTGGACGTCCTGGCCCTAGGGATCAGCGGGGGGTTCTTGGCGCTCCTGATCTGGTCCGTCCGGCGGGAGGTCGTCCGCCGTATCCCATCTCCGTCTGAGGAGGATACCGATGCTGCGTCTCACCCGCCATCCTGAGCCCATCCTGAAACCTGTGGCCTATCATCCTTGGGAGTCCCGCTACGTCTTTAACGCCGGCGTGGTCTACCACAACGGTCTGGTCCATATGCTCTACCGGGCTATGGGAGAGGATGGGATCTCCCGCCTGGGCTATGCCGTTAGCGCCGACGGGCTGAACTTCTATCGTCTGGACCAACCGGTCCTGGTCCCTGCCACACCTTGGGAAAGCCGTGGGGTGGAAGATCCTCGCATCACCCGAATCGGGGAAAGATTCTACGTCCTCTACACCGCCTACTCTGAGCACGGCGTGCGGGTTTCCATGGCATCCACCACCAACTTCATCACCTGGACCCGCCATGGCATCCTGCTCCCAGATGAAGACAACAAAGATGCGGCCCTCTTCCCGGAGAAGATCAACGGTCGATATGCGATGCTGCACCGTAGGCCTCCTGATATCTGGTTGGCCTACTCCGAGGATCTGATCCATTGGACGGACCATCAGGTGATCATGCGGCCACGCCCGGGCACGTGGGAGTCATGGAAAATCGGGGCAGGTGCCCCACCCATCCGGACGCCATGGGGCTGGCTGCTTTTTTACCACGGTGTGGATGAGCAGCGGGTCTATCGACTGGGGGTGGCCCTCCTGGATCTGGAGAACCCGGCTCGGGTGATCCGACGACAGGAGGCTCCCATCCTCTCCCCGGAGACCACGTGGGAGCAGGAGGGGCAGGTCCCTCAGGTGGTCTTCACCTGCGGGGCAGTGGAGATCAATGGCCTCTATTATGTTTACTACGGTGGAGCGGACGCGGTGATCGGCGTGGCCACGGTCACCGCGGAGGAGGTCGAGCGGTTCTGTCGCGGCCGCTGAGCCTCTCGATTCCTGAGCCCAACATCGCTGCAAATTCCAAAGGAGGGAACGCAGTGAGCGGATGGGGAGATCACTTCCTGATCGGCGTGAACTACTGGCCGTGCACCAAGGCGATGTTCTGGTGGAAGGAATTCGACCCGGAGGAGGTCCGGGCGGACATGGCCGAGATCGCCGCCATGAACCTGGAGGGGGTTCGCATCTTCCTGCTCTGGGAAGACT
>JAGHYO010000092.1 GCA_017743605.1 Thermoflexus sp.
GTGGGGAACACGGGGGATCAGCCGGTGGCCGTGGCACCGGAGAAGGTAGAGCTGGTGGGGCCAGAGGGCCGATCCATCCCGCTTCTGGATGCCTCTCCCGCATTGCCATGGGTGATCCCGGGGGGACAGACATTGGGGTTCGAACTGCGCTTCGCGCTCGCGAGTCGGGAGGTGGTGGTGCTACGGATCGGTGCCGCGCGTTTCCAGATCCAGTAGCAGCCGGGCATCCTGGAGATCAGCCTGGTGGAAGATTACTATCCAGTATAAAGGAGGAAAGCCATGGCGATCTATATCATGCTCAGCACGTTGACGGGCGATGGGGCGGAGACGATCCGGGAGCGCCCCGAGCGGATCCTGGAGGTCAACCGCGAGGTGGAGGCGATGGGGGTGAAGGTCCTGGCCCAGTATGCGGTGCTGGGGCCGTATGATTTCGTGAACATCGTGGAAGCCCCCGACAACGAGACGGTGGCCCGCGTCTCAGTAGAGCTGGCCGCGCGGGGCAGCGTGAAGATCATGACGTTGCCGGCCATCCCCATCGAGGAGTTCATCCGGCGGGTGAAGGGCTGAGGCCGCCGGCTGAACACCCTGGAGTCCTGTCGGAGGCATGTCACCGGACGGCCTGCAGCCTGTGGACAGAGCCTGAGAGGGAGCCGAATCGCAAGCGGCTCAGCAGAAAGCTCGTATGCGCGGGAAGCGTCCGCTCTTTCCCAACGGCCTTTCGGGAACGTGGTGGACAGGGGCGGAGCGGCGCGCCGAAGTCCGTTACTTCCGCTCGAGCGGGGACGGGCAAGCGTATTGTGGTCGCCCATCCCAGAGCCCTCATTCCCCAGGTAGAAAGGATAGACGGCTCTGCCCAACCCAATCGGGGCATACCCCATGGTTTGACCTGACTTGCCTGACACCTCCGGGCTGAATATCATGGTGAGCAAAGGGTTCTGTTCACAGTTTGTTCCTGGCGATCGATTAATATGGCCGCGATGAGAGCGAAGGTTGATGAGCAGGTTTGATAAGTTTAGATAAGGCACACAAAGGTGATCTACGGAGGGGCTTTCGGGTGTTTTATCACCTCTGTGAATCGGGAGGGGAGCTCGAATGCGGCGGACGGCCTGGATTTTGACGGGGGCGGCGCTGGTGGTCGGGCTGGTGACGGTGGGGATCGGCTTTGGGATCGTGCAGCAGGCCGCGCAGGTGACGGGGGAGCAGCTGGAGGTGCTGGTGGCCCAGAAGGAAGTCCCTCAGTTCACCGTCCTCCGTCGGGACAACATCGGGGAATACTTCCGGCGCACCCGGCTCCCGGTTTACTACTTCAACCGGCTCCAGGGGCTGGTGAAGGCGGATGAGGATATGGACGGATGGGTGGTGATGGTCCCGATCCCGAAGGATTCCGTCCTCGCCTGGAGCATGCTGGATCGCAATCTGGGGCTGGAGCTGGGGCGGCGGGCGGTGGCCATCAGCGTGAACTCGGAGACCGGCCTCTCCGGCCTGATCCGCCCGGGCAACCGGGTGGATGTTCTGGTCTCCATGGAAGGAGGGGCCGACGGCGGAGGGCAGACGGCGGTGATGCTCCAGAACATCCGGGTACTGGCGGTGAGCAACCTGCTCCCGCGGGAGGGAGAGCTGACCGGCGCCACCATCGGCCGGCTTCTCCCCAGCGGCCAGCTGGCCCCGGACATGGTGATCATCCTGGATCTCAGCCTTGAGGAGGCGGCCCGGCTCACTTACATGCGCAACTTCGCCAAGGAGATCCGGTTCGTCCTGCGTCGGTTCGGGGACGAGAAGGAGGAGCCGTCCATCCTGATTGACCGGAGCCGGGCCATCGAACCATAGGCGGACAGACCCGAGTAAGAGATCTCCCAGGGGGGAGAGGCCCTGATGGAGCCGCGAGCGGATCTGATCCCGGTTGTTCTGATCACCAGCGACCCGGACTGGGAAAAGGGGATCCGGGAGTTCCTGACAAACAGCGGAAGGGTCCATCTGGTTCGCACGTTCCAGAACCCCGATCAGGCCCTTCAGCTGCTGCCCCATGTCCGTCCCGCTCCGGAGATCGTCCTGATCACCGAGAACGCGGGAGGGGCTCCGGAGCTGAGCACGTGCCGGCAGATCTCCCAGCTGATGCCCCATGTGGCCGTGATCCTCATCGTCAGCGAAGCCCTCTTCGATGATCCGCGCTATCTTCGCAGCGCCATGGCCTCGGGGGCCGATGATGTCCTCCGGATGACCCGGCCCATGCGCTTTCAGGGCTGGATCGAATCCATGGAGCGGGTTCGGGATCTGCTGCGAGCCCGCGTGTCGGCGGCCCGGCGTGAGACCGGCCAGGTGGTCGGGGTTTTCAGCTTGAAAGGGGGAGTCGGCAAGACCACCCTGGCCCTGGGCCTGGCGGACCGCCTGGCGACCACCCCGGAGCCCGCGCGCGTGGTTTACGTGGACCTCAACTGGCACGCCGGGATGACCGAAACCCTGACCGGCCACCCGACCTCCCGGTCCTGGCTGGAGAGCCTGGACTTTCAGCACTGGTCTCCCGCCATCGTGGACGCGCTGATCACCCGCGCCCGGGAATCGCTTTCCTTCGACATCCTCGCCGCTCCCCGGGAGGAGGATCATCAGGGCATGCTGCGGGATCTCTTCCTGCTCAGCCGGCTGCCTCCGGAGGATGCCCCGGATTTGGAGCGGCTGTCCCGCGCGCTCTCGGATGGACGGCCGCTGGAGGATGAGATGCTGCTGGACGTGAATCGGCGCTGCGTCCAGCACGTGCGGGTGGAGCACGCCCTGGCCACCGCCCTCCACCATCTCCTCATCAACCTGCGCGCGTATTACCGATATGTGGTCCTGGATCTCCCGCCGGCGGCGGACTTCCTGACCCTGCTGGCCCTCCAGCGGGCCGATCGGATCGTCCTGGTGCTTACGCCGGACCTGGCGGCCTTGCGCGCGACCCATCTGGCCATCGATCTGCTTCACCGTCACCACGTGCCGGGGGAGATCGGGGTGGTGCTGAATCGGGCCGTGCGGCGCAGCGAGATCCGACCGGATACGATCCAGCGTCTGTTGAAGGGGGTCAGCTGGGTGGCCGGGATCCCGGAGGATCCGTGGATGGCCAGCGACCGCGCGCCATCGGATGTCCTGCGGCGCCCCGGGCTGCTGGAGGCCATCCGCCGGGTGGCCAATCAGATGTTCCCGCCGGAAGGAGGGGGGGCGCAGGGGCGCCCTGCCAGCTCCGCGAAGTCTCGCCAGGGTTGAGGGGTGAACATGCGGCGGCGGCGCATCGGCCCCTATCGGATCGAACAAGAAGTCCGCCAGGGGAAGCTGGGGATCCTGTATCGGGCCCGGGACGCGGGAGGGAATCTCCGCGCCCTGAAGGTGCTCCATGCCTTTCTTATCCAGGATCGGGCGGGGGTGCAGAGAGCCCTGGAGGATCTAACAGGACGCCTCAAGGATCTCTCCCATCCGTATATGGTCGCTCCCCTCTCCGTCGGGCATGATCCTGATGAGGATGCCCTTTACGTCGTTTACCCGTGGATCGAGCGGGCGACGCCTTTCGATATGATCCTGCAGCAGGAGGGAGGCCGCCTGTCCTTCGGCCAGGTGGCCGAGTGCCTCTGGCGGGTCCTGCTCGTCCTGCGGGCGATCCACCGCGTCCAAACCCCCCATGGCGGCCTGAAGCTGAGCAATCTGGTGCGGGGGGAAGGGGGCCGGTTCTATGTGACCGATCCCGGGCTGGCCCGCGCGGTCTATCGAACCCAGCCGGGGGTCAGCCCATGGGACGCCCTGGGGACTTCGGATTATCTGGCCCCGGAGCTGATCGAGGGCCAGGAGGCCGGGTTCGCCACGGATCTGTATGCCCTGGCGGCCATCGGCTACCACCTCCTGGAGGGCCGGCCCCTCTTCATCTATGATGATCCGGCCCGCCGGCGGGAGGCCCATCGCAGCCAGGCGCCCCCGCCCCTCCAGCGCTCCGATGTGCCGCCGGCCTTCCAGCGCTGGCTCCTGCGCGCCCTGGACAAGGACCCGCGCGCCCGTTTCCCGGATCCCGATGCCGCCCTGGAGGCTCTGTCGGCCGTCCTTCAGGAGCGGGAATGGGGGATGGATTTCTGGCGCGCGGAGGCCCAGGCCCTCTACGAGCTGCGGGCCCTGGACCTGGCCGCGGAGTACGTCGACCGCATCCTGCGTCTCCGGCCCAGCCATCCCGAGGCGATGCTGCTGAAGGAGGAGATCGAGAAAACCCGCTTGCAGGAGGAGATCGCCCGGCAGGTGACGGAGGCCCGTCAGCGGATCGAAGGAGGGCAACTTGAGGCGGCCCGGGAGATCCTTCGGGAGGTGCTGGCCCGCGCGCCGCAGCACCCGGAGGCGGAGGCGCTCCTGGCCCATGTGGAGGCCCTCCTGGCCCGGCCCCCCATCCTGGTGCTGCGAACCTCCACCGGCCGGATCTTCCGGCTGGAGCGCGAGGGGATCCTGGGTCGCTCCGGCCGGGAGGGAAACCCTCAGGAGGTGGACCTGAGCGCCGAGGATCCCGGGCGCTACGTTTCCCGTCGACACGCCCGGCTGTGGCTGGAGGATGGCGCATGGTGGATCCGGGTCTTTCCCGAGACGGTGAACACGACGTGGATGGACGGGGCCCCCCTGGAGCGGGATCGCTCCTACCGTCTCCCAGAGGGGGCCCGGTTGCGGATCGGAAACGTCGAGCTGCAGGTTGCTTTCGAACATCCGGGGAGGGAGAACGCATGAAGGGCAAGCATGGGATGCGGATGGCGCTGGCGCTTTCGCTCGGAGCCCTGGCCGGCCTGGGGCTGTTCCTGATCCTCCTCGCTCCTCCCGTCTCCGCCCAAGGAGGGATCCTCGCCGTCCGTGGATACGGGGTGGATGTCACGCAATTCCCCACCGTGACGGTTTTCTTCCAGCTGGTGGATCTCTCCACCGGGCTTCCCTCGAATCAACTCGTTAGGGTGGACTCTCTGCTGGAGGATGGCCAAGAGATCACGAGTGGGAATCGAGTCTTAGAGCCTGTTTCCCAGGGCGCGGACATCATCATCCTGCTGGATGCCAGTCAGAGCCTCATCAGCCCCCGATCCCGGGGCTATACCGGCAAATCCCGGCTTGAGGAAGCCAAGGATTTCGTCAGCCAGGTTGCAAAATCAAAGGATCAAAACTCTCGGATCGCATTGATTGCGCCGATTGGAGACAATATCGATTTCATCGGACTGAAAGAATTGACTAAAAATGGCGGTGAGGTCTCGAACCAGTTCCAGCTGTTCGAGTTTCCAGAACGGCCTAAGGGGAAGGAAGCAACGCCTCTTTTCGATCTGCTGGGCAAGGCCATCGATATCCTGGCTCAACGTCCAGACGCCCTGGGCCGGCCGGGGTTTGTGATCGTGCTTTCCGATGGCATCGATTTCTTGAGCGATCAGCAGGTGGCAGATGTAACAAGGCGGGCTTTTGACTATCGCACTGTGGTGCATGCGTTTCAAATCGGGCCGGCACGAGGCAGGGGCAGCGAGTTGGCAATGCAGAACCTGCGCCGCATCGCAGGCCAGACCGGAGGACGGGTGCTTCTCTATGGGGTAGATCAGGATGCTCTGACTTCCTTCTATGGTTCTGTTCCCTCTTGGGGACGAGTCTGGGCTTTGCGCTATCGCTCTCGGGTGCGCCAGGAAGGCACTCATGAGATCCGCGTGCGCCTGAACGCTGCGGGGCAGTCGATGGAAGTCAAGGAGTCCTATGCCATTTATCTAGCTCCTCCGGCGGTGGAAATCGATTGGGAAGGCCGAGAGGAAGGGCGCGGGATAGATTCCCCGATCTTGGCCAGCCAAGCTCCTTCTTTGCCTATCACCATACGTATCCGAAGGGTCGACCAATGCAAGAATTGTGAGCCCTTGGTCCGGCAGGTCCGGATCGGCGATAGCACGGCGTATTTTGAGACCACATCTTCTCAGCGCGTCGATGGAGAGGTCTTGATCGAGGGGGTTGTGGATTTGGCTCAGGCTCCTAGCGGCGACAATCGGCTGTGGGTGGATGTGGAAGACACCCAAGGTCTGTCCAGCACGAAGGAGGGGCCATGGATCCTTCAGCGGGCGGTGCCGCCTGCCCCGCCCGGTCGCGGGATCCTGGACTTTCTACCGGTGGTCTCATGCGCAGTAGCTCTGATCTCCTTATCGGTCGCCATCATCGCCTTCACACGGGTCCCCCGGTTGCGCGAGGCGGCTGTTTCCGTGACCCAGCCTGTCGTGCAGCGCATCAAGGAGGTCACGGAGCCCTTCTTCCCCTTCGGGGCTGCCCGAGGAGGCGAGCCGGCGCGCGCCTGGCTGGTGGTGGTAGAGGGCGAGGCGGAGCGGCGGACCATCCCGATCCGCAGCACCCACGTTCGCCTGGGGCGGGACGAAACGCTGGTCAACATCGTCTTCAACGATCGCTCCGTCTCCCGGCTGCACTGCCGCATTGAGGAGATGGAGGAAGGGGGCTTCTACATTTACGACGAGGGAAGCACCAGCGGCACCTATGTGAACTACGAGCAGGTCCCCATCAACGGCGCCCGCCTCCAGGATGGGGATCTCATTAACTTGGGCCGCGTGCAGCTGCACTTCCGGCTGCGCCTGGATCAGGAGGAGATCGGCCAGTCCACCAAGAAGCCGGTCCAGCCGCCCCCGCCTTCGCTGGGAGAGGTCAGCGATGAAACCCGACCTTTCTCCGAGGCGGATGATCGGACCCGAGTGTTCCAGGAGCCGGATCAGTGAGGGCTTCAAGGGCTTCAAAAGCCGGCACTTTCCCTAACGGAGGCGTAAGATGCCGATCGAAGTTCCCGAACGGATCGATGTTTTTAAGATTGAGCGGCCGCTTCATGAAGGCGGGATGGGAGTGCTGTATCTCGCCCGTGACACCCGACGAGGGGCCCGGGTAGTGCTGAAGGTCTCTCGACCTGTAAAGGCGGCTCGGGGGGGAAGAGGGGATACGGAGCGCACAGCGGCCGAGCAGGCCTTCTATGAGGAGGCCCTGCAAGGAGAGGTGGAGATCCTCCGCGAGCTTCACCATCCTCACATCGTCCGGCTGTATCCGCTGGAGGAGGGGCCGCGGGCGGTTTACAGCAAACGCATCCCCGAGACGGGGCAGTGGTATTTCGCGATGGAATTGCTGGAGGGGGGGAGCTTGGAGGAGCTGCTCAAGCGGCGCTCGCCTCTGCCCATTGAGGTGGCGGTGGAGATCGGCTACCAGGTCGCCATGGCCCTGGAATACCTTCACGCCCGGGGCATCGCCCACCGGGACATCAAGCCCAACAACATCCTGTTCCGACGGCCGGTTCAGGAGGGCATCGAGGCGGTGCTGGTGGATTTCGGGCTGGCCCAGCGCCAGCGGGCGCGGGGGCTGGAGGCGGGAACCCTGCTTTACATGGCCCCGGAGCAGATCGAACAGGAGAAGGGCGGCACCGCCCGCCCTGATCCTCGTCCGGCTGATATCTATGCCCTAGGGGTGGTGCTCTATCGCATGGTCACCGGGCGTTTGCCCTTCGAGGGGCGGAGCCGCGAGCAGCTGACCAGCGCCATCCGCAAGAGCATGCCCACCCGTCCTTCCCTGCTGCGCCGGGAAACCCCGGCGCCCCTGGACGATCTGATCTTCGAGATGCTGGCGAAGGATCTGGAGCGGCGGCCGACGGCCTCCCTGGTCGCCCGCCGGCTGAACGAGGCGGTGCCCTGGCATCGGCGCTTTCTGGAAGAGGACGGCAAGCCAGAACGGACCTCCCCGCCGCCTCCCGCCTCGTCTGGTCGCTCCTTGGGGCGGAACCTGATCATGGCCTTCCTGTTGGCTCTGGCCGCAACAGGCTGGGGGCTCTATTTCTCTGGCGGACGGGATGCTCCCACACCGGAAGCCACCCCAACGCCGGTGGCGCGGATCACTTCCACTCCCATCGTTTTGCAGAGGGGCGGCTCAGTGCCCTCCCCGACCCCAACAACGCGCGTCGAGCCAACCTCCACGCCGGTCCCTACTCGCACTCCGACGCCTACCCCGATTCCGCCGCCTCCGTCCCTGACCTCCACCCCCACA
>JAGHYO010000093.1 GCA_017743605.1 Thermoflexus sp.
GAGGTTCGGGGCTAAAGCCCCTCCTACAAAAACCATTTTTTCTTAGGAGCGGCATCCGTCGCGACCCTTTGCTTTCATCCGCGTGAGGTGGACGGGAGTGCGGATTGATGTCGTGACGCTGTTCCCGGAATACTTTGAGAGCCCGCTGCGGGTCAGCATCCTGAAACGCGCCCAGGAGTCCGGACATGTTCAGATCGTGATCCACAACCTGCGCGCCTTCGGGATCGGACGGCATCGGGTGACCGATGACGCGCCGTACGGCGGGGGCGGCGGGATGGTCATGCGGCCCGAGCCGATCTTCGACGCCGTGGAGCACATCCTGGCGGAGGTCCCGGAGGCCGAACGCGCGCAGGTCCCGGTTGTCCTCCTGGATCCGGCCGGGCGGCGTTTCACCCAGGAGGTGGCCTGGGAGCTGGCCGGCCATCCCCGTCTGGTGCTGATCTGCGGCCACTATGAGGGGACGGATGAGCGGGTGCGGGCGCATCTGGCGACCGATGAGATCTCCATCGGCGACTTCGTCCTGACCGGCGGCGAGCCCGCGGCCCTGGTGATCCTCGACGCGATGGTGCGCTTGCTGCCCGGCGTCCTGGGTGATCCGGAGGCGCCGCGGCATGATTCGTTCGTTGGGAGCCTTCTGGAGCACCCGCACTACACCCGCCCGGCTGTTTATCGAGAGTGGGAGATCCCCGAGGTCCTGCGCTCCGGCCATCACCAGGCCATCGCCCGCTGGCGCCGGATGCAGTCCCTCCGGCGGACCTGGGAGCGCCGCCCGGATCTCCTCCTCCGGGCCGTTCTCACCGAAGAGGAACGGTCCTGGATTGCCCGCTGGGAGGCGGAGCGCCGCGCCCTCCTGGCCCCGCTGCTGGGAGAAGAAACGACCCGCGGGGGACTTTCCTCCCGCTTGCCAGACGAGAGGAGCCGCTGACGCCATCCCGTTGGGGGGAGATTGCCATGTCCGCTCCCACGCTCTCGCAGCTGCTTCAGGCTGTTCCCTTCCCCCATCGCCACACCGGCGGTGATCCGCGGATTCAGGACGTGGTGACCGACTCCCGCCGAGCACGACCGGGCGCCCTTTTCGTGGCCTACCGCGGGCTGCGGCACGACAAGCACGCCTTCATCCCGGACGCCCTGGCCCGTGGGGCGGTGGCGGTGGTCGGGGAGCGGCCCCGGGAGACGCTCCCTCTCTCGGAAGACGTGGCCTACGTGGAGGTCCCCAGCGGGCGGGAGGCGCTGGCCTGGCTCTGCGCCGCCTTCCACGGCTTCCCCTCCCGTCGGTTGATCCTGATCGGGGTGACGGGGACCGATGGCAAGACCACTACCGTGAACCTCATCCACTCCATCCTCACTGCCGCCGGGTTTGGGGCGGGGATGATCAGCACGGTGAACGCGGTGATTGGGGATCGGGTCTATGACACTGGCCTCCACACCACCACGCCCGAGGCCCCTGAAGTCCAGCGCTATCTCCGCGAGATGGTCGAGGCGGGCCTCACCCACGCCGTGCTGGAGACCACCTCTGAGGGCCTGGCCCAGCACCGGGTCACCGCCTGCGACTTCGACATCGCCGTCCTCACCAACCTCACCCACGATCACCTGGACTTCCACGGCACGTGGGAGAACTACCGGGCCGCCAAGGCCTACCTGTTCGAGCTGCTGCACTCCTCCGCCCGCAAGGGGCTCCCCAAGACCTCGATCCTGAACGCCGAGGATCCTTCTTACGACTACTTCCGCCGTATCCCGGCCGATCGCTACCTGAGCTACGCGCGCGAGAAGCCGGCCGATCTAATGGCCGAGGAGATGCGCTTCGAGCCGGGCCGCACCCGGTTCATCGCCCGCACGCCCGTGGGCGCCATCCCCGTCGAGACTCTCCTGGTGGGGGAACACAACGTCTCCAACATCCTGGCCGCCGTGGGGGTCGGCGTCGCCCTGGGGCTGCCTCTGGAGGCCATCGCCGAGGGCGTCCGGCGCTTCCCAGGCGTCCCCGGCCGGATGGAGCGGATCGACGAGGGACAGGACTTCATCGCCATCGTGGATTTCGCCCACACGCCGAACGCCCTGGAGCATGCCCTGAGGATCGCCCGGCGCATGACCTCGGGGCGGGTGATCGTGGTCTTCGGCAGCCCCGGGCTGCGGGACGTGCAGAAACGGGAGGTGATGGGCCGCGTGGCCGGCCGGCTGGCGGACCGCAGCGTGATCACTGCCGACGACCCCCGGACGGAGGACCTAGAGGCCATCTTAGAGGCCATCGCCGAAGGGGTGCGGGCGGAGGGACGGGCTGAGGGGGTGGATTTCTGGCGCATCCCCGACCGGGCCGAGGCCATCCGCTTCGCCGTGAGCCTGGCGAAGCCGGGCGATCTGGTGATCGCCTGCGGCAAAGGCCACGAGGCCTCGATTTGCTACGGGACGGTGGAATACCCCTGGGATGAGCGGGAGGTCATGCGCGCCGCCCTACGGGAGCGGCTGGGGAAGGGCCGCGATCTGATCCGGCCTTGGTGCTACCTCCGTGCGCTGCAGGAAAGGGCGTCCTCCGGTTGATCCTCTTCCCCCGGCCTATCGCTCCCAGTGGAAGGCCTCCATCAGCGCCGCCAGCGCCTGCCGATTGGGGATCAGGACCGCCGCGCCCTCCGGTGTTTGCCAGGAGCGGACCATAGAGGGCTCCACAGTGAGCAGACGAATTCGCTCTTCCGGCACCCCTCGGGCGAACTGGGCGATGGCCAGCGCCTCTGGGATCGTCAGATCCGTCTGCACGGAGCCCTCCAAAGTCTGTAGGATCTCGGGGATCTGGGGCAGGGTCTGAAGGGATAGGGCCTTCGCCCGTAGGGCCATCAGCACCTGCTGCTGCCGCTTCAGCCGCCCGAAATCGCTGTCCGCATGCCGGGTCCGCACATACTTCAACGCCAGCTCCCCGTCCATGTGGACCCGTCCCGCTGGGATCACCAGGCGCTCCGTGCGGTAGTCGTCGGTGGGGTAGGCGTTGTCCACGATGGTGCGGGGCACGTCCACCTCGATCCCGCCCACCAGGTCGATGATCCGCTTGAAGCCGTTGAAATCCAAGAGGATGTGGCGATGCACCGGGACGCCGAAATTGTAGGCCACCGTCTGCTTGGATAGCTCCCCACATCCGCCGAGACGGTAATGGTCGCCGTAAAAGCACGCGGTGTTGATGCGGCTTTGGGAGATCCCGCGCGCCTCTAGCCCGGGGATGGGCACATAGAGATCCCGAGGGATAGAGAGCACGGAGATGGTGTTGCTGATGGGATCCAAGCTGACGAGCATGATTCCATCGGAGCGCACTGGGACGTCTTGTTCATCCGGCCGGCGATCCACCCCCAGGACCAGGAGGTTCAGGCGGCCGGGGACGGGCCAGGCGGGCGCTGGGTTGAGCCACTCAATCGGGTTGAGCATCCGCCCCACCTCGGAGATCGGCGGCAGGCCCAGCGGGCCATCGCCGGATCCCCCCGCGCCGGCCATCGCCCGCCAGCGCTGGGCGCGCGCCGCCATCACCACGGCGATCCCCAGCCAGGTGGAAAGCAACGTGGAGGCAAGCAAGACGGCGATGAACAGCCGGTAATATCGCCCGGTCGAGGCCGGCTGGCGAGAGATCGAGGCCACAGGCTTCACAGCCTCCTCCGTCCTCAGGTTCTGACCTACTGCTGCGGAGCCCTCCGGGGGCCTCCCGCGTCCCCACCTCAGCCTTTCATTGTAACCCATGCCCCGAGGGGAGGATGAGGGGATCTCCGAAGTCATCCCTACGAGCCCCGGCTGTCAACGATAGTTGACATTTTGATTGGAATCGATTACCATCCCGACGCGTCCGCACAGGAGGGATGCGATGGGGCGGCGGGTGCGACTGGAGGGCTGGAAGAGTCAGGTGCGGGAGATCCGGGAGGGGCAAGGGCTGAGCCAGGCCGAGCTGGCCCGGCGGGCGGGGCTGAGCCGGCAGGCCCTCAGCGCCATCGAGGCCGGCCGGTATCTGCCCAACGTGGCGGTGGCGCTCCGCCTGGCCCAAGCCCTCTCCTGCCAGGTGGAGGATCTGTTCCCCGCGTCGTCGGCGGGGCGGATCGTGGAGGCCGAAGGGCCGCTCCTGGCGGGGCCCGCTCGGCTGGGGACGCGGCGGGTGTGCCTCGGCCGGGTTGGAGGACGCCTCATCGCATGGCCGTTGCGGGAGGCATGGGGGTTTCACGTCCTGGCCGATGGCCTGGTCATGGAAGCCGGACGCCCCGGATGGGTCCGAGTAGCTCTGCAGGTGCCTCCGGCGGTCCTGGAGCGGACGCTGCTCATTGGAGGGTGCAACCCCGCGCTGGCGCTGCTGGCGGCGCATCTGACAGAGCGGTTTCCCGAATATCGCCTGCGCTGGATCCCCATGAACAGCCAGGCAGCGCTCCGGGCTCTGGCGCGCGGGGAGCTCCACATCGCCGGCACCCATCTCTGGGATCCGGTGCGGGGAATGGACAACCTCCCGGCGATCCGTCGCACCCTGGCCGGGCGCCCGGTGGTGGTCGTCACCCTCGCCCGCTGGGTGGAAGGGGTGATGTTGCCCGCGGGCAACCCGGAGCGGATCCGTCGCCTGCAAGATCTGGCCCGGCCCGGTTTGCGGGTTCTCCTGCGGGAGCGCGGGGCAGGTAGCCAGCGGGTGCTGGTGTGGCGGCTTCGTCAGGAGGGCATCCCGCCCTCGGTCCTCCCGGGCCTGCGCTGGCGGGCCCGGGATCATCTGGAGGTGGCCGCGGCCCTGGCCGCTCGGCTGGCCGATGCCGGACCAGGGGTGTTGCCGGTGGCCCGGATCTTCGGGCTGGGGTTCCTGCCCCTGGCGGAATCCCGTTATGATCTGGTCATCCCGGAGGCGTTCTTCCGAACCCCCGCGGTGGAAACTTTTCTGGAGGCGCTGAGCGGCCGTCGCTTCCGGGAGGAACTGGAGGCCATCGGTGGCTTCGATCCCCACCCCGCCGGCACCCTGGTGGCCCGGCTGGGGACGTGAGGGGATGATCCCATGCATCGCATCTGGATCTTCCTGCTCAGCGCCGCGATCCTGGCCGCCTGCGTCGGGCGGGGGTCTGCCCCTGCTTCGACCGCGAGCGCTCCCTCGCTGGAGGGGGAGATGATCGTGTTCGCAGCGGTCTCTCTCACCGAGCCCTTCCGGGAGCTCGCCGCGCGCTTTGAGCAGGACCATCCCGCGGTGAAGGTCATCTTTAACTTCGGCGCCTCCTCCATCTTGCGAACCCAGATCCTGCAGGGGGCGCCGGCAGATCTCTTCGCCTCCGCTGATGAGAAAAACATGGAAGAAGTGGCGCGGGCCGGCCGGGTGGCGGAGGGTCCATGGATCTTCGCCACGAACCGGCTGGCGATCGTGGCGCCGGCTTCCAACCCCGGCCGCGTCACCGCCCTGGCGGACCTGGCCCGCCCGGGTCTGCGCCTCGCCCTGCCCAGCTCGGAGGTGCCCATCGGGGCTTATGCACGGGAGGTGCTGGCCCGCGCCGCCAGGGACCCAGCTTACGGGTCGGATTTCGCTGAACGAGTCCTCCGGAACGTGGTCTCCTCCGAGCCCAACGTCAGAGCCGCCTTGGCCCGGGTGGCCCTGGGGGAGGCGGATGCCGCTTTCGTCTATCGCACGGACGTGACGCCAGCCTATCGAGAGAGGGTTCGGGTGGTGGAGATCCCGGACCCCGTGAACGTGATCGCCCGCTACCCTATCGCCCTTCTGAAGGAGGCGCCGTGTCCTGCTGCAGCGCGCGCCTTCTTGGAGCTGCTTCGTTCCCCCCGGGGCCAGGAAGTCATGCAGCGCTGGGGGTTTGGCGCTCCGTAGGCGAGCCTGCCGTGGGGAGGTTGCGCATGGTACAGGATCGCATCGCTACGTTCCCTCGCTGGGGTGGAGCGAGGCCATGGGGCTTCCTGCAGTCCAGGATCTGGTTGTATGTGTGGAGCCTTCCCATGGCGCTGTTCTTGATCAGCCCTTTCCCGATCCTGATCCTCTATCTCCTGAGGACCCCCCTCTGGGAGGAGGTCGGTTCTGACCTGGTCCGTCAAGCGTTCCATCTCACGCTGCAGACCAGCCTGGCGACCGCGCTGGCGGCCCTGCTATTGGGGACCCCTCTAGCATACCTTCTGGCTCGGCAGCGGTTCCCGGGCAAGTTCCTGGTGGAGGGTCTGGTGGAGCTGCCGATTGTCATCCCGCCTGTCGTTGCGGGGGTCTTGCTTCTGCTCACCCTCGGGCGGCAGGGGGCGCTGGGCCCGCTTCTGGAGCGGATGGGGATCACGCTGCCGTTCACTCCCGCCGGGGTGGTGGTGGCCCAGCTGCTCATCTCCGTGCCCTTCTACATCCGGGGAGCACGCCTGGGCTTCATGATGGTGCCGAAGGAGCTGGAGGAGGCCGCTGCCGTGGATGGAGCGTCTTCGATCCGTATCTGGCGGCACGTGACGTTGCCCCTGGCCTTCCCGGGCATGTTCTCCGGCTTGATCCTCTGCTGGGCGCGGGCGGTGGGGGAGTTCGGCGCCACCTACCTGTTCGCCGGGAACATGCCGGGGCGCACCCAGACCTTGCCCCTGGCCGTGCTGTCGGCCCTGGAGAGCGACCTGGGGGCCGCTCTTCTGTTGACGGGGATCCTGATCATGTTCGCCCTGGTCACCCTCATTGGCGCCTGGCTGCTCGTGGGAGGCCGGGGGGAATCTCAGCTGACTCTTTAACCTAAGGGAAGCCAGAACGTGTGTCTTCGCTGCGTCCCGCCGTCCGCTGTTCATCCATCCCTGTTAAGGCCGGCCCGCGCCTCTTGTTACCATCCTCGACTTCAAGACGATGAGGGTCACGGTTGCCGCGTCAGCAGGGAAGGGTGGCGTGGTTCGATTCCTCACCGAACCCCTCTGATTTCGGCCCGCGCCCAGGCGTGATGCTCGCCGGCGGCGATGGCAGTGGGCTCTGGGGGGAATCGTTCACTGTGGGGTGTAATCCTCGATCCAAAGCGCCCAAGGCAGATGATCCTTGAGGGCATTGTATAAACGGCGATCGCCTGTCACCAGCTGATCTCCTGTTTCCTCGGCCAACGCCAGACAAGCCCCATCGTAGGCGGATCGCTCATACCTGCGGGCCAGCTCCAGACCCCGTTGCCCGGAGACTTCCACCGTCCGGATACCCAGATCCTGAAAGGCGGCGAGGATTTCCTTTCCTCTCGTCAGGTTGAGGCGACCGCGTCTCACCGCCCGTAGGATGGCATTCGTTACCTCATAGGAGAGCAGGATGGGTGCATGCAGATCCATCCTCTCTTGAACATAGGCCCGGATAATCGCCTGGGCGACCGCATGGCCTTCCTCATCTGGGAAGAACCCTCGTCGCACTGCGCTGGCATCGATGACCATGACCGCTCTTCCAATTCCCTCCGAGAGGCTTCATATAACTCGGTGGCGCGGATGCCGATCCCCTTTAGCTCATGGGAGAGGCGCACCATGGTGGAATAAGCTTTCAGTCGCTGCAAGCGCGCGTATTCATCGAAGGGCAAGATCACTGCCTCCGGCTCGCCCCGCCGGGTGATGATCACCAGTTCCTCCCGGGCGCGCTTGAGCAGCGCACAGAAATCTTTCCTGGCTTCAGCGATGGAAATCTTCAGAGCCATTTGAGGCTCCCTTCTAACTGTATTAATTTTTGTGCTCACAAAGCTCATCTGTTAAGAGGGAAACGTTGACGAACGAGTGATTCGTCATCGAGGACAACCTGCGATTCCTCCTATAGCCCGCAGGAGACCGCGGATCGCGCTCGGGCGGAGCGTCTCCCTCAGTAGCGCAGCAGGGCGGCCGTGCCAAGCTCCTGCAGACGGGGATAGCCCTCGACGATCTCCACCCGGCCGCCGTTCTCTAGCACCGTGGCGATCAACCAGTCCACCGCGTCAGGCAGGGTCTCAAAGGTCGCGCCGCAAAAGGAACAGGACGCGCGGGGGATCGTGGTGAGGAAACCGCAGCCGGTGCACCGGTAAGCCGGGGCGTGGAAACCATCCGCCACCAGCAGCACCTGTACCCGGCCCTCGGCGGCC
>JAGHYO010000094.1 GCA_017743605.1 Thermoflexus sp.
CCCCTCCCCCCGGGAGATCTGTGTTTACCTGGACCAATATGTCGTCGGACAGGATCGGGCGAAGCGGGTGCTGTCGGTGGCGGTTTACAACCACTATAAGCGGATCACCAGCAAGGGACGTTGGGAGGATGTGGAGATCGAGAAGAGCAACATCCTGCTCATCGGCCCCACCGGCTGCGGGAAGACCCTGCTGGCCCGCACGCTGGCCCGCATCCTCGACGTCCCTTTCGCCATCGCCGACGCCACCGCCTTGACGGAGGCCGGTTACGTGGGAGAGGATGTGGAGAACATCCTCCTCCGGCTGATCCAGGCGGCCGAATACAACGTGGAGCGGGCGGAGAGGGGCATCCTCTACATTGATGAGATCGACAAGATCGCCCGCAAGTCCGGCGACAATCCTTCCATCACCCGGGATGTCTCGGGGGAGGGCGTGCAGCAGGACCTCCTCAAGACCATTGAGGGGACCATCGCCAACGTCCCCCCGCACGGCGGGCGGAAGCATCCCTACCAGGAGTTCATCCAGATCGACACCACCAACATCCTCTTCATCTGCGGCGGGGCCTTCGAGGGGCTTTCGAAGATCATCGCCGAGCGCCTGGGGCTGCGCGGGCACATCGGCTTTCCCGGCGAGGCCAGAGCCCAGGGGCGGATCCGCCTGTCGGAGGCGGATCTGTTGCGGCAGGTAGCCCCTGAGGATCTCATCCGTTTCGGCCTGATCCCAGAGCTCGTGGGACGGCTGCCGGTGGTGATCCCGGTGGATCCCCTGGATCAAGAGGCGCTGAAGGCAGTGCTGACCCGGCCTCGCAACGCCTTGGTGAAGCAATTCCAGCGGCTGTTCGCCCTGGACAACGTGGAGTTGATCTTCACGCCGGAGGCCATCGAGGCGGCGGCGGAGGAGGCGCTGCGCTTGGGAACGGGAGCCCGGGCCCTGCGGGCCATCCTGGAGCGGACCCTGTTAGACGTGATGTATGAGATCCCCTCTCATCCTCATATCCGCCGCTGCATCGTCCATGCGGAAGCCATCCGAGGGCAGGCAGCGCCCTTGCTCCTCACGGAGTCCGGCAAGGCGGTGGAGCTGCGCCAGGCAGCGTGAGGCGCGCTGAGGGATAGCCAGCCTTCATCATCCCCCTCAAGGGCTAAGGGGTGGTGGATCTTGCTAAGAGCGCGAGGATCTACCGTGAAAGGCGAAGCGCTTCTATGGGACGAGGTTGCCTCTCGCTGGCTCCGCTTTGGTTGCCCTCTGCGGGTGATCGAGACAGCGGATCTCAGGGAGGTGCCTTCGGCGCTTCATGAGGTGGAACGATCGGTCCGCGAAGAGAGGCTGCACGCTGTCGGCTGGGTGGCCTACGAAGCGGCGCCCGCGTGGGATGCCGCGTTGCGCGTGCGGCGCCCAGGACCCTGGCCCCTTCTCTGGTTCGGCCTCTACAGACAGCCGGAGCCGATAGATCTTCCCCGCGCGATGCCGTTGCAGGCCCTCGGGCCATGGCAGCCTTCTATCTCCCAGGAGGCTTACTGTGAGGCGATCTCGCGCATCAAAGATTACATCGCGCGGGGGGACACGTATCAAGTGAACTATACCTTCCGGCTGCAGGCCCCTTTCGCCGGCGATCCCTTCGCGCTCTTCGTGCGGTTGGTGCAAGCCCAGCGCCCACGCTATCCGGTCTACCTGGACGCGGGCCGATATGTGGTTTGCTCCGCTTCCCCCGAGCTGTTCTTTCGGCGGAACGGCGCTGAGCTCGTGTCTCGCCCGATGAAGGGGACGGCCCCCCGCGGCCGCACCTGGAAGGAGGATCAGATCCTGGCCGAGCGCCTGCGGGCATCGGAGAAGGAGCGCGCGGAAAACGTTATGATCGTGGACATGGTTCGGAACGACATGGGGCGCATCGCCGATATTGGCACGGTGCGCGCTTTGCGCTTGTTTGAAGTGGAACGATATCCCACCCTTCTGCAGATGACCTCCACCGTGCGGTGCGAAACCACCGCTTCCCTCGTGGACATCTTCCGGGCCATGTTCCCCGCGGCTTCCATCACCGGCGCGCCCAAGGCGCGCACGATGGAGATCATCGCCGAGCTGGAGGCCACCCCTCGAGGGATTTACACAGGGGCCATCGGTTGGATCGCCCCCCATTTCCGCGCCCAATTCAATGTCGCCATCCGCACCGTGATCGTGGATCGGGAGAAAGAGATCGCTACCTTCGGGGTTGGCGGGGGAGTGGTGTGGGACTCAGAGGCGGAACGCGAATACCATGAATGCTTGCTGAAGGCCCGCGCGCTGACCGAGGAATGGCCGGAGTTTGATCTTCTGGAGTCCATCCGATGGGAACCCGGGGTCAGCTACTTCTTGTTGGATCGTCACCTGCAGCGTCTTGCCGAATCCGCAGCCTACTTCGATTTTTCCTTCGATGAGATGGAGGTGCGCCGCGCGCTGGACGAGTGCGCCGCTTGTCTCCCTCCTCGCCCTCACAAGGTCCGCCTGCAGCTTTCACGCGAAGGCATCCGAACGATCCAGGCGCTCCCCCTGGAACAGCATCCGCTCCAGCGGCCGCTGCGCTTGGGGCGCTCACGGGACCCGGTGGATTCCCGTAATCCCTTCTTGTATCACAAGACGACCCATCGCGCGGTCTACGAGGCGGCCCGCGCCACCAGACCAGAATGCGACGACGTCCTGTTGTGGAACGAGCGGGGGGAGGCGACCGAGTCCTGTGTGGCCAATTTGGTTGTCCGGATGGGCGGCGAGTGGATCACCCCACCTGTGTCGTGCGGGCTCTTGCCGGGAACGCTGCGCGGGGCGCTCATAGAGCAAGGCGTTCTTCGCGAGCGCCGGGTGACCGTCGCGGAGCTCGCCGTTGCGGAGGAGATCTATCTGATCAATTCGGTCCGCGGCTGGATGCGCGCGGTATGGCTCGGATGATCAGGCAAGGATACCTTTTTCCTCCCTGCGGGGGAGCCCTTAGCCAGCGCGGGTGAACGTGCGCCGCACGATCTCCAGCCCCTCGGCCAGCCGATTTACCTCCTCCATGGTGTTGTAGAGATAGAAGCTGGCTCGGGCGGTGGCGACGAGGCCCAGCCGCTCGTGCAGCGGCATCGCGCAGTGATGGCCGGCCCGGATGCAGATGCCCTCCCGATCCAGGATGGTGGCAATGTCATGCGGATGAATTCGATCCATGGCGAAGGCCACCACGCCGCCGCGCTCCGCCGGCGGAGGCCCTATAACGCGAAGGCCGGGGATCTCGCTTAAGCGCTCCATGGCGTAGGCGGCCAGCGCCTGCTCGTGGCGGTGGATGTCCTCCAGCCCGATCCCGCTCAGATAATCTACCGCCGCCCCCAACCCAATAGCCTCGGCGATGGCTGGGGTCCCCGCTTCGAACTTGTAGGGCAGCTCGTTCCATTCGGCGCCCTCAAAGGTGACCCGGCGGATCATTTCGCCGCCGCCCAGGAAGGGGGGCATGGCCTCCAGGAGCTCCCGCCGCCCCCACAGCACCCCGATCCCCGTGGGGCCACACATCTTGTGCCCGGAGAAGGCCAGGAAATCGCATCCCAGCTCCCGTACGTTCACCGGGAGGTGAGGAACCCCCTGGGCACCGTCCACCAGCACAACGGCCCCCGCCGCTTGGGCCTTCTCGATGACCGGTCGGAGGGGGTTGATAGTCCCCAACACATTGGACATCATGGTCACCGCCACCAGTCGGGTCCGCTCGGTGATCAGCGTATCCAGCAGATCCAGCCGCAGGCGGCCTTCATCGTCGATGGGGATGTATCGGATGCGGAGCCCCTTCTCCTGAGCCAATAGGAACCAGGGGACCAGGTTGCTGTGGTGCTCCATCTCCGTGAGGAGGATCTCGTCTCCCGCCCGCAGGAAGGGGCGAGCCCAGGCGTAAGCCACCAGGTTGATGGACTCAGTGGTGTTGCGGGTGAAGATGATCTCTTTGGGGGAAGCGGCGCCGATGAAGGCAGCGATCTTGCGCCGGGCCTCCTCATACAGCGCGGTGGCCTGCTCGCTCAGGCGGTAGACCCCCCGGTGGACGTTGGCGTGGGTGGTCCGGTAATAGGCGTTCATCGCCTCGATCACCGGGATGGGTTTCTGAGAGCTGGCCGCGCTGTCCAAAAACACCAGGGATTTCCCGTTCACGGTCTGGTGGAGGATGGGGAAATCCGCCCGGATCCGTTCCACGTCCAAGGTAGTTTGAAGCGCCAGGCCTTGCATGGGGGTCCTCCCCGTACGTTCCCCTCTAGTGATCTCTTGAAAGGGCCGGGCACGACCCGTATCCGCGCGCTCTGCCCCTATTTTAGCCGAAACAGCCGCTCGCCTTCCGAGGAGGCTGTGGATCCAGCGCTTCCACGCCTTCAGAGCTCTTCCTCCGGCGGCACGCCAAGCTTGCGGTGGATGATGAGATCCGCTTGGCGTCGGACATCGGCCACCGGGACGCGGTCCAGGACGGGGGCGAAGAACCCTTCCACGATGAGCCGCGTGGCGACCGCCCGAGAGAGGCCCCGGGACATCAGATAGAAGAGCTCCTCCTCGTTGATCTGACCGACAGTGGCCCCGTGGGTGCAGCGCAGGTCGTTGGCCATGATCTCCAGGCCGGGGATGGAGTCGGCCCGGGCGTGGGGGGAGAGAACCAAGTTGCGGTTGGCCTGGTAGGCATCGGTCTTCTGGGCCCCGGGGTGCGCCCGGATCATCCCCTGCCAGACGGAGCGGGCCCGATCTTTCAGGGCAACCTTGTAGAGCAGGTCGCTCTTGGTGTGGGGAGCGATGTGGTCCTGCTCCGTGTCGTAATCCGCGTGCTGGCGGCCGTCCAGGAAGAAGACGCCGGACATGTAGGCTGTGGACCCACGGCCGATGAGTGCGACCTCCAGGAAGGTCTTGATGACGCCGCCTCCCATCCCCACCACCACCCAGTCCAGGGTGCTGTCGCGGTCTACGAAGGCCCGCTCGTGGGTGAAGTTCCACATGTGACGGCCCCAGTTCTGCGGGGCGATGTAGGTCAGGCAGGCGTTCTCCTTCAGGTGGATCTCTACCGTCCCGCTGTGGAAGGCGGCTCCCACGCCATCTTCAGCCAGGCGCTCGTCGATGAAGGTCACCCGGGCTCCCGGCTCCACCACGATCAGGACGCGGGAGATGTCAGTCGACAGCTCCCGTAAGCCGATCACTGCCCGCAAGGGCAGGGGGACCTCCAGATCTCGCGGCACGTACAGGAAGATGCCGTTGCGCCAGAAGGCGCCGTTCATTGCGGCGAAGAAGCCATCCCCTGGCCGGACCACCTGCCCCAGATGAGGGGCGATGAGGTCGGGATGCTCCTGGGTTGCGGTGGCCAGATCCGTGAAGATCAGGCCCCGGCGGCGCAGGCGTTCATCCAGCCACTGAAGGGCTGCCTGGCCGTCGAGCAGCAACAAACCGCCGGCCAGGTCCTCGCTCGGTTCCACGATTTGGCGCATCTCCGAGGCGGGGGAGGACCCGTCTGGGATGTGGGCGGTGGCCAGCTCCTCCACGGCCAGGGCCTGGATGTCGGTGCGCCGCCATGCTTCATCGGTCGGGCCGGGCTTGGGGGTCTCCCGCAGGATCTCCCAGGCCTCCCGGCGGGCTTGCCGGAGCCAATCGGGTTCCTCCCGAGCGGCCAGGAAGGCCCGGAAAGCCTCCGGCCCGATCCCCCGGGCCGCTTCGCGGATCTCCGATGCTTCCGCCATTGTGGCTCTCACCCTCCTGTGGGGTTATAGGGCAAAGATGATCCATTTAGAAGCCCCCTGGCGGGGCTATCCAGGCGGACGGCAAGGCCCCGGGTCCCCGGGGCGCCTCGGTGATGGATGGCCACCGAGGCGCCGCCGGTGCCCGGCCTCCTCCTGCAACCCCGGTGGGTTAACCCACCGAGCCAGACATCTGCAGACGGATGAGCCGGTTCATCTCCACGGCGTATTCCATGGGCAGCTCCTTCACCAGGGGCTCGACGAAGCCGGTGACGATCATGGCCGCCGCCTCTTCCTGGGGGATGCCCCGGCTCATCAGGTAGAAGAGCTGCTCGTCGCTGATCTTGCTCACCGTGGCCTCGTGGCCGATGGTGACGTTGTCCTCCTCAATCTCCATATACGGATACGTGTCGGAGCGGGAGATCTCGTCCAGGATCAGGGCGTCGCAGTTGACGCTGACCGTGGATCCCTCGGTGGCCGGGTAGACCCGCACCAGGCCCCGGTAGGAAGTGCGCCCCCCATCCTTGCTGATGGACTTGGAGATGATGCGGGAGCGGGTATGGGGAGCGGCGTGGATGACCTTGCCCCCAGCGTCCTGATGCTGGTCCCGCCCGGCGAAGGCGATGGAGAGGATCTCCCCGCGGGCCCTCGGCTCCATCAGGTAGATGCTCGGGTACTTCATCGTTACCTTGGAGCCCAGATTGCAGTCTACCCACTCCATCACCGCGTCGCGATAAGCCACAGCCCGCTTGGTCACCAAGTTGTAGACGTTGGTGGACCAGTTCTGGATCGTCGTGTAGCGCACCCGGGCGCCCGGCTTGACGATGATTTCCACCACCGCGCTGTGCAGGGAGTCGGTAGTATATATTGGAGCAGTACAACCCTCTACATAATGCACGAAAGATCCTTCTTCCGCGATGATCAGGGTGCGCTCGAACTGGCCCACGTTCTGGGCGTTGATGCGGAAGTAAGCCTGAAGCGGGAGATCCACGTGGACCCCTGGCGGCACGTAGATGAAGGAGCCGCCGGACCAGACGGCGGAGTTCAGGGCAGCGAATTTGTTGTCGTCGGGGGGGACCACTGTCCCGAAGTATTCGCGCACCAGGTCCGGATACTCCCGCACCGCCGTGTCGGTGTCCACGAAGATCACGCCCAGCTTGCGAAGGTGCTCTTGGAGGCTGTGGTAAACCACCTCGCTTTCGTATTGTGCGCCCACCCCCGCCAAGAACTTGCGCTCGGCCTCGGGGATGCCCAGGAGCTCGAAGGTGCGCCGGATCTCCTCGGGCACATCCTCCCACGAGCGGCTCTTCCGATCAGTGGGCTTGATGTAGTAATAGATGTCGTCGAAGTCGATCGCCGAGAGGTCTGCGCCCCAGGTGGGCATGGGCTTGGCGAGGAAGATCTCCAAGGCTCGCAGGCGGAACTCTCGCATCCAGTCGGGCTCCCCCTTCATCCAGGCGATCTCCTCCACGATCTCCCGGGAGAGGCCCTTGCGGGCCTTGTAGACGTAGCGCTCGGGCATGGAGAACCCGTATTTATACGTGCCCAGCTCGCTCAGGTCAAAGGTCTCCGTCGTCATGATCCCTCCCTTCAGGCCGCGGGTTGCTCAGCGAACTGCTCTCGCAGCCACTCGTAGCCCTTCTCCTCCAGCTCCAAGGCCAGCTCCGGTCCCCCGGAGGCCACGATGCGGCCGTTATACATCACGTGGACGAAGTGGGGCTTTATGTAGTTCAGGATGCGCTGGTAGTGGGTGATGAGCAGGATCCCCAAGTGGGGCCCGAAGATCCGATTGATCCCCTCGGCCACCGTGCGCACCCCGTCGATGTCCAGCCCCGAGTCGGTCTCATCCAGGACGGCCATCTCCGGCTGCAGCACGGCCATCTGGAGGATCTCTAGGCGCTTCTTCTCGCCGCCGGAGAAGCCGTCGTTGACGTAACGGCTAGCGAAGGACTCCTCCAGCCCCAGCAGGGCCAGCTTCTCTCGCAACAGCTTGCGGAACTCTGGGATCGGGATTCCCTTGTCCTCAGGGTTCAGGCGCTTACGGCGCTCGTTCAGGGCCGTGCGCAGGAAGTTGGCCACGGTGACCCCAGGCACCGCCACCGGATACTGGAAGGCCAGGAACAGCCCCAGATGAGCCCGCTCGTCGGGCGGCAACTCCAAGAGGTTCTGCCCCTTCCAGAGCACTTCTCCCTGCTCCGCCGGATAGGCGGGATGTCCCATCAGGACATAGGCCAGGGTGGTCTTGCCGGAACCGTTCGGGCCCATCA
>JAGHYO010000095.1 GCA_017743605.1 Thermoflexus sp.
TGGGGCTCGCCTGGGCCTTTGGGGGTCGGGTGCGTGCCGAATCCGTTCGGTCCCACGACGCGCTGGGTCCGATGGGAGTTCCCCACGGCTATGGGCGCCGGGCGTCCAGCGCCTGAAGGTAGGCGAGGATCGCCTCGATCTCGCTGTCGGAGAGATGGAAGTTCGGCATGGCGGTCCCGGGCTTGACGGCCTGGGGGTCCCGGAGCCAGAGCCGCAGGCTCACCATGGCCGGATCCCCCACCCGCCGGGTGATCCCGTTGAGATCCGGCGCCAGGATCCCCCCTGAATCGCCGATGCGATGGCAACGCCGGCAGCCGTAGCGCTCCACCAGCCGCGCCCCGGTCTCCGGGGAGGGATCCACGCGCTTGAGAACGTTGAGAAGAGGCCGCGGGGGATTCATGGCCAGCCAGACCACGATCCCGACGGCGATCAGGGTTCCGAAGATCGCCCAGCGGGTTCGCATCCTTCCCTCCCGTATCGGCCTGATTTCATCCCGGAAAGGCTGTCGTCGTATAGAAAGCGGAGAGGGGCCGCCTGAGAGCGCCCCCTTCCGCTGTCGGTCCCGGATTCGGGATGGCGCCCCTTGGGGCTTTCAGATTTTCTCCACCTTCACCCGGCTGTCGTAGAACACCGCCGAGCCGCCCACCGGATCCACCAGACAGGTGTTCTTCAGGTAGGGGTCCACCCGCATGGCGGCGTTGGCGTGGATGCCGGTCGCCCGGCGCGGATCGCCCTTCACCACCACCCCGTCGATCACCACATCCGAGGCCCCATACGCCCAGTGGCCGTGGCCCAGGCTGAAGGCGATCACCCCGGGGCGGATCCCCTGGACGACCTTGACCTTGCCGACCATCGCCTTCTTCTGGCCGTTGCCCAGGTCCCAAACCCCCTCCGGGTTGGTGGGCGAGACGATCCGCACCCAATCCCCGTCCTTCAGGCCCAGCCGGGCGGCGTCCCGGGCGTTCATCAGGACGTAGTTCTCGGGGGCCAGGGCCAGCAGCCAGTAGTTGGAGATGGTGCGGCTCTTGGTGTGGAAGATCTCCCGGTAGGTGATCAGGTGGAACTCGTAGCCCTCCTTCTCGTCCTCCAGCCGGTTGCCCAGCACATCGGTGGGCGCGGGGATGTAGGTGGCGTAGCCGATGAGCGGCTTGCCGGTCATCGCGCTCTTGGTGGTCGCCGTCTTCTCCTGGTAGAGGTTGATCAGCTGGCCGTATTTGTTCTTCACCTGATCGCCCTCATAGGCCTTCTCGAAGTCCTGGAAGCGGCCGCCCCGGTTGAGCACGTAGATCACCTTGCGCCAGAGGTCCTCCCCCACGGTCTCCTTCCAGCGCTCCGGATCGAAGACGCTCTTCGGGAGGTGCCGCCGGGCCTCCAGGAAGATCCGGACCTCCTCATCGTCGGCATCGGGCACCGCGTCGGAGCCGTCCTCCTTCTCCCCGTAGGCCAGGTTGGCCACCATGCGCAGGTAGGGATGATCCGGGTGGGTGAGGGGGATGCCCTCGCCCAGGCCGTTGGGGCCGAAGTTCGGCAGGCCCAGGGCCTCCGCCAGGCCCAGGAGCATGGCCTCCAGGGAGAGCGGCATCTCCTGGCCGAAGACCTTCACCGTCTCCGTGAGCGGCGGGATGGCCGGCTGCCGCACCGGCTGGACCTTCCAGGCCACCGAGGGATGGGAGCCGGCGAACTCCCAGCGCTCCAGGTAGGTGAGATCCGGGAAGATGTAATCGGCATACATCGAGGTCTCGCCGACCACGATGTCGCAGGCGATGATCAGGGGGATCTTCTTCGGATCCTTCAGGATCTCGATGTTGGTGTGGCCGGCGGGCAGCGCATAGACCGGCGAGCCCATATAGATGAAGAGGATCTTGATGGGATACGGATAGGCGTCCCCCATGGAGGGGATCAGCTCCTGGTAGATGTCCGACGACAGCGGATACCAGTTCCGCTTCGCCGGATATTTCCCGTCGTAGAGCGTGGTGTCCTGCCACTTGACTTCGTGACGGATGATGCTGATCCCGAACGGGGAGAGCTTGCCGGGGTTCATGGCGCTCAGGTTAAACGGCTTCTTGGCCTTGGCCCCGGTGTAATCGTAGGTGGTGGCCTTGATCATCCCGCCCTTCCAGTCGTAGTTGCCGATGAGCAGGTTCAGGGTGAACCAGGCCACCACGTTGTAGAAGCCGTTGGTGTGCTGGGAGACGCCGCGGTGGACGTCGGCGGCGGCCCGCTTGCCGTGGGCGGTGAACTCCCGGGCCAGCTCCACGATGTCCTGAGGGCGGATCCCCGCCTCGGCGGCGTATTCCTCAATGGTCATCTTCTCCGCCGACTCCTTCAGGATCTGCATCCCGCTCTTCACCCGGATGGCCTTGCCGTCCGGGGCGGTGAGGGTGGCCTCCACGAAGAGGTCCCCGACCACCGGCGTCTCGGCGTCGTTGGGGTCGAAGGCGACCGGCTTGCCCTCCACCATGGTCACCAGGAGGTCGTAGGCGAACTGCTTGCCGTCGGGGGTCACATAGACGGTCACCTTCTTCCCCTCCTTCTCCACTTCCTGCTTGGTGGTGAGGCCGATCTCGGAGGCCCGCAGGAAGGGGCCGGGGGTGCCGTCCTCGCCGATCTTCACCAGCCAGACCGCGTTGGTCCAGGTGGGCTCCCCGGCGGCTTTGGCGGCGGCCCGGTTGGCGTTGCGCAGGTATTTCTCGTCGTAGCGCCGGTTCTCGATGATCCAGCGGATCATCCCCATGGCGATGGCGCCCTCGGTCCCCGGCTTGTTGGGGATCCACTTCCAGGCCTTGGCCGCCGTCTTGGAGAAACGGGGATCGATCACCGCATACTTCAGCCGGCCCGAGACCAGCCCCTCGGTGATCTTGGTCACCCGCAGCGGCGGGCCGTAGTTCCCCTCAAAGGGGCTGGCGCCCACGAAGATGACGAACTCGCTGTGGCCCAGGTCCGCCTGCCAGTAGAACTTGGCCCCGCCGGAGAACTTCCCGTCCACGAACTGTTCGGACATCGCTTTGCAGCCGAAGTAGAGGGAGCCCTGGCAGACGGTGGTGTGGCCGTGGCGGTTGACGGTCCCCAGGCCATCGCCGAAGAACCGGCGGATGAAATCCGAGCGTCCGCCCTTGAGCCGCCCCCAGATGAAGGCGATCTGATTGTTCTTCGGCCCCAGGTCCGGGTGGTCCGGATCGATCAGGGTGTGCAGATGATCCGCGAACTGCTTCTTGAATTCCTCCAACAGGGCCTTCTTCTTCTCCGGATCCTTCTCCCCCCAGATCTTCTTCACGAAATCGCCCATCGCCTTCATGACTTTGGGGTCCCGCAGGGCCCACAGCTCCTTCAGGCCCGGCACAGGGCCCTCGCCGAAGAGGTCGCCCCCTTCGACGATCTCCCGGATGGCCTGCTCGAAGGGGATGGTGATCCACTGGTTCTCGCCCCGTTTGGTGCCGGGCTTGCGCTTCAGGACCACCCGGAGGCGATACGGGTCGTAGGCGGTCTGGATGCCCGCCTGGCCCTTGGGGCAGAGCCCCCCATCGATGGCAGCAGCCTGGGAGATCGGCGTCTTATAAGGGAGATGGGGGTAGAGCGCCCAGGGCGAGTAGGGGTTGCCGTCGATCTTGGCCGCCACGCCGTCCAGCAGCTTCACTTTGATCCCGCACTGGGTGTTGCATTGCTGGCAGACGGTGAAGATCATGTTCTCCAGCCGGCCCAGCGGGTATTCCCCTTCGGCCTCCGGGTGGAAGCTCGCCAGGGTGCAGGCCGCGTGGGCGAAGAGGGCGGTGCTCCCCACCAGGGCCGCCGTCTTCAAGAAATCCCGCCGGGTCAGACCGGTTCCTTCGGTTTTCTCCGCCGGGAGCTCCTCCCGGATCTCCGTCGGTCGAGGCATCGCCTTCGTCATCCCGCACCTCCTATCCGGTGAAGGATGGGGGCCCCGCGCGGGTCAGCGCGCCGGAGCCTCCGGGACGTGTTTGGGGGTTATCGGCAGGCGATCGTAGGCGATCAGGAAGGCCAGCCCGGCCAGGCCGCTGATGCCGATGCTGACGGCCCACTCCATCAGGCTCGGGAAGTAATGGAACTGAAGCCGGGCGCTGTGGAAGGCGCCGATGAGCTGTTTCAGCTCCGGCACGGCGAGGGCCGGGAACACGATGTTCGCCCGGGCCGCGGCGAAACCCACCAGGATCAGGAAGCCTGTTAGGGCGGCCCACGCCGGCTTCGTCGAGAGCCCCGGCCAGAGAAGGATGACGATGGGCACCAGGCTCCCCAGGAACAGCTGCAGGATCCAGAAGGCCCACCAGTAGCGCCCGAAGAGCACCTCCTGGACGGGGGCGACGTTCTGGGGCATCCCGCCGTAGAGGCTCTGGGAGTAGTCCGCCCACAGGAAATACAGCTTGATCAGCTGCAGCACCAGGGTGAGGATCGCCAGGGTTCGAAGGAGCTGCGCCCGATGCTCGTTGGCCGCCCGATCGAAGAGGCCATAGACCAGGAGCAGCAGGGCCGCCCCCGAGGCCAGGGAGAAGAAGGGGAACTGCACGGGGAACAGGCCCACATGCCAGAAGGGACGGGCGGCCTGCACGCCCAGGAGGGCTCCCACGCCGCCGCTCAGGAAGAGGGCGAGGAACAGGCCGATGGCGGAGAGGATCCGCAGCCATCCGGCGTAGCGCTGGGGCCGGAAGCTCATGGCCAGCATGGCCAGGATGATCAGGCCGAAGAGGGTGTAGCCCCAGACGATCTGAGCCATCACGGAGTTGAAGTTGGGCTGCAGGTAAGCTTTCCAGATCCGCTCCGGACGCCCCAGGTCCAGCCAGATGTGCAGCAGGCCGGCCCCCAGGGTGATCAGGGCCAGGAAGAGGGAGAGGCGGCCGGTGCGGGCGAAGATAGGAACACGGAACAGATACTCCAGCGTGGCGAAGACGAAGGTCCCCGTCGCGATGCCGTTGAAGAAGAGATACAGGGCGACCCACAGGCCCCACACCACGTAGCTCCCGTAGGCCGCGTTATGATGCCCGAAGGCGGCGCGATCGTAGATCCCCCACAGGCCGAACAGCACGGCCAGGATGGCCACCCCATACAGAACCCGTCGCATCATGGAAGCCTCCTTTTGCGCGTCCGGCTCCGATCCGGCTCAGAGCAGGTAGTAAACCTTGGGCTCCGTCCCCAGCTCCTCCTTCAAGCGCATCACGTTCGGCCGGGCGATCAGCTCGGCGACCAGGCTCTCCGGGTCGTTGGCGTCCCCGAAGAAGGTCGCCCGGCCGATGCAGGTGACCACGCACTGCGGCAACAGGCCCCGCTCGATGCGATGCAGGCAGAAGTGGCACTTGCGGGTGTTTCCGATGGGGGAGCTCTCATCCCGTCGGGGACGAGGCTGGCCGTATTCGAACATGGGGATCGTCTCGTGGACGGCCGCGCCCTCCTCGCCGAGCAGGAAGGGTCGGGCCCCCGGTGTCCCTTTGGTGTAGCGATCGCCGAAGTCGAAGGTCCGCGCCCCGTAAGGGCAGGCGGTGATGCAGTAGCGGCAGCCGATGCACTGCTCATAGTCGATCACCACGATCCCATCCGGCCGCTTCCAGGTGGCGTTCACCGGACAGACGGGAACGCAGGGCGGCCGATCGCACTGCATGCACGGGCGAGGGATGAACCGCCGGACGACGTGGGGATAGGTTCCCAGCTCCTCCTCCAGGACAGGGCGATAGACCACGCCCGGAGGCAGCTTGTTCTCCACGACGCAGGAGATGGTGCAGGCGTGGCAGCCCACGCACTTGCACAGATCAATCACCATCACCCACCGCCGCTGCTCCACCGGCTTCTGCAACGCCCGCTGGAGATCCCGCATCATCCGGACCAGCGGGTCCTCTTCCGGCTGGGGCGGGGGCAGCACGGGCAGCTCCGGGAGGGTGGCCGCCTCCGCAGGCGCCGCGGACTCGCCGAGGACGGCGGGGGCCACCAGCCCTGCGAAGACGGCGCTGGCCAGTTTCGCCAGCACCTCCCGCCGATCCAGATCCACCTTCCCCGCGGATCCCGTCATTTTCCACCTCCTCGCCGGGACTGGAACTCAAAAAGGGGACGGGCCCGAAGGCACCGTCCCCTTTGCGAATCCGGCAGGCCCGCAGGTTTCCCCACGGACCCTATCGGCCCGGCCCCATCGGCCTGTGGGGGCCCTTAGGGAATCCGGGCTCGGGGCGGCTGCTTCCATCCTCAGCATAAGCGGGGCCGGGGCGAGGGGGTAGCAGGGAAACCCTGCGTCCGCGGGGCGCGGTCTGTCAGGGGGATCCCGAAAGCCTGTCCGGGAAACCCGGAACGCTGTCGGGGAAACACCGGACAGGCCCGGGCGCCGCGGGCATCCCCGGTGATCCCGTGCGGAGGAAGCGGAGCCGTAGCTCCGCCCGGCCGGGTTGCGGGTAGAATGGGCAAGGGATCGGAGGATCTGACCGGGTCTGCGCGAGGGAGCGGATGGGCATCGAGAGGCTCTGCAGGGCTTTCCGATGGGGGCTTGTGGCTCTGTCCCTCTGGCTGGGGGCTTGCGGAGGGGCGGCTGAGCCCATGCCCTATGTGGATTTCAATCGGCGGGCGCCGCTGGCGACCCCGCGACGCACCGGAGTGGTCCCGCTGCGGGTGGGCATCGCCGCCGTCCTCTCGCCCCAGAGCTCTGCGGAGGCTTATCAGGCGCTGCTTCAATATCTCTCCCATCGCTTAAACCGCCCGGTGGAGAGGGTCCAGCGCCGCGATTATCGGGACATGAACGCGGCCATCGCCCGTGGGGAGGTGGACATCGCTTTCATCTGCACGTGGGCCTATGTGATCGGTCAGCGGGAGCACGGATTCCGGCTGCTGGCCGTGCCGGTGGTGAACGGGAAGCCCACGTATCAGTCCTGGGTGATCGTGCGGGCGGACCTCCCGATCTACCGGATGGAGGATCTGCGGGGGCGCGTTTTCGCTTTCGTGGATCCGCTGTCCAACACCGGCTATCTCTATCCCCGCTATCTCGTGCATCAATTGGGTGAGACGCCGGAGCGGTTCTTCCGGCGCACGTTTTTCACCTATGGGCATGACCGGGCGATCCGCGCGGTCGCTCAGGGGTTGGCCGATGGGGCGGCTGTCGACAGCCTGGTCTTTCAGTTCCTGCTGGAACGGGAGCCGGAGCTGGCCGGGAAGGTGCGGGTGATCGATCGCTCCCCCGAGTTTGGGGCGCCGCCGGTGGTGGCCGCCCCCCACCTGGCTCCCGCGCTTCAGGCGGAGATCCAGGCGCTCCTGCTGAGCGCCCATGAGGACCCGGAGGGCCAGCCGGCGCTTCAGGCCATCGGGGTGGAGCGTTTCGTGAAGGGGGACGACGCCTGGTATGAGGGGGTTCGTCGGCTGGAGGCCGCCATCGCGAGCGAGGAGCCCTGAGGGATCAGCGAGGCTTTATCCCTCCAGCCGATCCAGGATCCGCCTTTGCGGCGACCCGGATCCAGGCAGAGCGAAACGATGGGTTTTCACCACTTCATTCGGGCAGTGAGTGGGGCGAAGAGCCCGGCCGCTGAGTCCCCAGATTGCAGGTCGAAATCCATGACAACCGCTAAAAACCGATTTTTTCTGTAGGAGCGGCTTTAGTCACGAGCCTTGCGTCATCGAAGATCAAAGTTCGGGGCGAGCGCCCCTCCTAAAGAACCGATTTCCGTAGGCACGGTTTCCGCCGCGGCCTTGCGGCATCGGAGGTGGGGGTTCGGGGATCAAGGTTCCGGAAGAGGGGGGGCGACGACTTCCCCACGCCGGGCCTCATACAGCCCCACCCCCATCTTCTGCGCCATCGCCTCCGCCCCCGCATAGATCGCCAACCCGAAGACCGCCGGGATCACCGGCTCCGGGAACCCCTCCCGCTGCAACCAGCTCCGGAACGCGGCATCCCGGATCCGCTCCAGCACCTGCTCGAACGGGCGAGGACCCCACACCCGCCCCTTCACC
>JAGHYO010000096.1 GCA_017743605.1 Thermoflexus sp.
CCCCACCACCTCCGGCAGGGAGGAGACCCGCGAGGCCACCACCGGCGTCCCGCAGGCCATCGCCTCCAGCGCCGGCAGGCCGAAGCCCTCATACCGCGAGACCAGCGCGAAAACCGCGGCGGCGGAATACAGCGCCGGCAGATCCGCATCGTCCACAAAGCCCAGCCAGTGGATCCGCTCCGCCATCCCCGAGCGCCGGATCGCCTCAAAGGTCCCCTCCGCCTGCCACCCCTTCTCCCCCACGATGACCAGATGGCCCTCGGGGAAGATCCCTTCCCGCACCAGGGCGGCGAAGGCCTCGATCAGGCGCGGGTAATTCTTGCGCGGCTGCACCGTGCCCACCGTGAGGATGAACGGCCACGGCCCCAGCCCGTAACGCGCCCGAACCCGCGCGTGAAGCGCCGGGTCCTGAACCGGCCGGAAGCGGGGCTCCACCCCGCTGTAGAGCACGGTGATCTTCTCCGCCGGCACGCCCCACAGCCGGATGAGATCCTGCCGCGTGGCCTCGGAGTCGGCCAGGATGTGGGTCGCCCGCCGGACGGCGCGGGGGACGTTCCGGCGCAGGTAGGCCACCAGGGGCGCGGGGAGGGTCTCGGGCATCACCTCAAAGGAGAGATCGTGGACGGTCAGCAGCGTGCGCCGCCCGGGCAGCGTGGGCGGGAGCAGGAAATCCGGGGAATAGATCAGGTCCGCAACCCCGGTGAAGAGCTCCAGGGGGACCGGGAGGGACAGGCGATGCCAGAGCCAGACCATGCCCTTCTCGGGCAGCGGGGCCGCCCGCAGGCGGAGCCCAGGGGCCTGCGCCCACGTCAGGGGGAAGCGCACCGGGCCGGCGTAGAACAGGGTGTAACGGTGCTCCGGGAACGCCTGCAGGATGGCGCGGGTCAGCTCCCGGGCATAGCGCCCGATCCCCGCGCCCTGCCGCACCGCCGCGGTGACGTCGATCACGATGCGCGCCATGTCTTCGCCGTTCGCGCCCGCAAGGATCCGCAGGGTCGCCTCATCGCCTCCGACGCGAAGGGGCCGCCGCCGGCCCCATTATACCGTGGGGCAACTGCGAGCAGTTGCCCTACATGCCGGGCGGGCTGGCCGGGAACCGAGGCCTGCGACTACAATGGGAAGGACTTGCACAATCCGGTTCAGACGCCACAGACGCATGGGCACGATGCCGCGTGACGAAAAGGGTTGGTGGATCGCTCTGCTCCCCCTCATCATGATCGTCGCCCTGGCCCTTCGCCTGACAGGGCTGAACTGGGACGAGAGCCAGCATCTGCATCCCGACGAGCGCTTCCTCACCATGGTCACGGAGGCCCTGGCCTGGCCCCGGGACCTGGGAGAATACCTGGACTCCGCCCGCTCCCCCCTGAACCCCTATAACCGGGGCTACACCTTCTTCGTCTACGGGGACCTGCCCATCATTCTCACCCGGGGGATCGGCGAGCTGGTCACGGCGATCTGTCAGGCGGAGGCCCGGCTGGAGATGGAGCGTCGGCCCCAGGCGGAGGCGCCATCTCCGGGGAAGGCCCGCATCTGTCCCTTTCCCCGCCGCACGGCCCTCGGCTACGATGAGATCACCCTGCTCGGCCGCGCCCTCTCCGCCCTCCTGGACGCCGGGACGGTCCTGCTGACCTTTTTCATCGGCCGGGCGCTGATGGGGATCGAAGGGGGGCTGCTGGCCGCCGCCCTCATGGCCTTCAGCGTGATGAACATCCAGCAGGCCCACTTTTACACCACGGACACCTGGGCGACGTTCTTCAGCACCGCCGCGCTCCTGGGGATGATCCGGATGCTCCGCCGCCCCACGCCGGCCGCCGCGGCCCTGACCGGGACGATGGCCGGGGCGGCCCTGGCCTCCCGCATCAACCTCTGGCCGCTGCTCGCCCTGATGGCCCTCGCCGCCCTCCTGTCCCTCCGCGGCCCCGGGAAGACCCTGCGCCTCTGGATCGCCGCCGGGGTCGCCGCCGCCCTCGCCTTCCGCCTGGGGATGCCCTACGCCTTCGCCGGATGGATCCTCCCCGACCCCCGCTGGCTGGCCAACATGCGGGAGATCCAGGCGCTGATCAGCGGGGCCGCCGATTACCCGCCCGGCCATCAATGGACGGATCGGACGCCCATCCTCTTCCCCCTGAAGAACATGGTCCTGTGGGGGATGGGCCTCCCCTTCGGCGCCGCGGCATGGCTCGGATGGCTGGGGCTGGGGCTGGCCCTCCGCCGGCGCCTGCGTGAGGAGGGGATCGGGCTCGATCCCATCCCCATGGGCTGGCTGCTCCTCGCGCTGTGGACCGGCGGGTATTTCCTGTATATGGGGACGCAGTGGGTGAAATCCATGCGCTACTTCCTCCCGATCTACCCGGCCCTGGCCCTGACCGCCGCCTGGGGGCTCCTGCGCCTGCGACGGCTCCCCCAACCGGCCGGACGATGGCTGGCCCTCGCCGGGATCGGGATCGTGGTCGGCGGGACCTTCCTCTGGGCCTGGGCCTTCACCGGGATCTACCGCCAGCCGGTCTCCCGGGTCGCCGCCTCCCGCTGGCTCTACGCCCACGTCCCCACCGCGCTCACCCTTTTGCGCGCGGATCCCCCCGGCGCCCGCTATCCCCTGCCGCTGGGCCAAAATCGCCTTCTGGTCCAGGAGGAACTCGTCCTGACGGTCCCGATCACCCCTGCGCAGACGATCTCAGGCCTGGAGATCCCGCATCTGCGCGCCCTCGGGGAAACGCCCGGCCTGCTCCACCTGACCCTGGAGGATCCCGCAGGCGCCGTCCGCCTGCGGCTTCAGGCCCCCGCCCCCTCCGCCCCCCGTCATCCAGATGGGGATCCCGTTCGGGCAGGGTGGACGGAACCGATCTTCCTGCCGGCCGGAGACTACCTCATGCGCCTGCGGGCGGAGAGCGGGCCGCTTCTGCTGGCCTCCTCGGTGATCGCCAACGAGCACTGGGACGACGGCCTGCCCCTGCGGGTGGATGGGAAGGATGGGTTCTCGATCTACCAGGGCCTGGAGATGGCCTGGTATGACGACGACACCGAGGAGAAGCGTCCGCGCGCCCTGGAGTGGCTGGAGCGGGCGGACTGGATCGTCCTCTCCAGCCAGCGCCTGGTCTGGTCGATCCCCCGCCTCCCCCTGCGCTACCCGATGACTGTCGCCTACTACCGGGCCCTCTTTGAGGGCCGGCTGGGCTTCGACCTCGTCGCCGTCTTCCACGTGAAGCCGCGCCTGGGACCGCTGGAGATCGACGACATCGGCGGGCGCATCGGCTTCGATCTTCCCCCGCTGGGGTTCGAGGAGCCCTTGTGGGGCGCCGAGGAGGCCTTCAGCGTCTACGACCATCCGCCGGTCTGGATCTTCCGCAAGCGGCCGGATTTCTCCCTCGAACAAGCCCGCCGGGTGCTGGAATCCGTGGATCTGAGCCAGGTGGTCTGGCAGACGCCGCGCCAGTATACCCAGGCCCGCGGCCTCCTGATGCTGGATCCGGTCGTCTGGGCGCGCCAGCAGGCGGCCTCCACGTATCGGGCGATCTTCCCATCCGAGAGCCCGTTGAACCGGTGGCCGGCCCTCGGGGTGCTGGCCTGGTGGCTCTTCTTCGCCCTGCTCGGATGGGGAGCGTGGCCGCTGACGGCCTGGGCCTTCCCCGGCCTGCGGGATCGCGGATACGCGCTCGCGCGCATCCTGGGGCCACTGCTTTTCGCCTTCCTCCCATGGCTGATGGCCAGCCTGGGGATCATGGATTTCAACCGGACGGCCATGGGCCTCACCCTGCTCGCCGGCCTGGTCGTCGACGTCCTCCTGTGGCCTCGAGTGAAGCCGGCCATCCGGGCCGCCCTGCGGGATCCCCTCTGGCGGGTCGAGGAGGCGGTGGCCGTGGGGGCCTTCGCCTTCTGGCTGCTGATCCGCCTGGGCCATCCGGACCTCTGGCATCCGGTGATGGGCGGGGAGAAGCCCATGGACCTCTCGTATCTGCTGGCGACGATCCGCTCGTTGCGCTTCCCGCCCTACGACCCCTGGTTCGCCGGCGGCTATATCAACTACTACTACTTCGGCTACGTGATCGTCGGAGCGCCGATCAAGTTCCTGGGCTTCGAGGTGCGCTACGCCTATAACGCCGCGATCCCCACCCTGGCGGCCCTGACCGCCCTGGGGGCGTTCGCGGCGGGCGCGCACCTCGCGGCGGCCGGGTGGCCCCGGGCGCGGGGGAAGCCCATCGCCGCCGGCCTGCTCGCCGCCCTGTTCGCGGTGGGCATAGGCAACCTGGGGGAGCTGAAGCTGCTCTCCGACCTCTTCCAGGAGGTGGGAGCTCAGGTTACGGAGGCGGAGTCCCCCTCCCTGCGGGAAACCCTCATCGGGATGCGAGAGGTGCTGACCGGCCGCGCGGCGCTGCCCGCCCGCATCGAGTGGTGGTATTGGAATCCCACCCGCCTGATCCCGGATCGCGACGTCACGCCCATCACCGAGTTCCCCTATTTCACGTTCCTGTATGCGGACCTGCACGCGCACATGATGGCGTTCCCCCTGCAGCTGGCCGCTCTGCTGATCGGGCTGGCCTGGCTGCGCCGGGCGCGCTGGGGGGAGCCGTCGGGGATCGCCGCCCTCGCCCTGGGCGCCCTGGTGGTGGGCGCGCTGCGGCCCACCAACACGTGGGATTACCCCACCCACCTCCTCCTGGGGCTGGCCGCCCTCACCCTCAACGCCTGGACCCGCGGGGATCTCCGCACGGGGTCCGGCATCGAGGGATGGCTCGTCCGGTGCGTCGCCTTCGTCGGGGTGGGGGTCCTGCTCTTCTATCCCTATCTGGCGCACTACGCCACCGCATACACGGCGGTTGAACTCTGGAAAGGGGACCGCACCCCGCTGGACATCTACCTGTTGCTCCACGGCCTCTTCCTGGGGCCGATCCTGATGTGGCTGGTGCGGGAGGCCTGGCGGCTGCGCCGCTGGGTCCTCGCGGGCTGGCGGAGCGATCCCCTGGGGACGGTGGGGTGGATCGTGGCGGGGGCGCTCGGCCTGGGCCTGTGGCTGGGAGGCAGCCGGATCGCTCCGGTGGCCGTTCTCGCGATCCCGATCATCCTGCTGAGCGTCGCCCTCGCCCTGCGCCCCTATCAGGCGCTGGAGCGCCGCCTTCTCTGGATCTGGGTCGCGAGCGCGGCGGCCCTGACCCTGGGGGTGGAGCAGGTGGTGCTGAAGGGCGACATCGGGCGGATGAACACCGTCTTCAAGTTCTACCTCCAGGTGTGGTTCCTCTGGGCCCTCGCCGCCGCCGTCGCGGTCCTGACGGTGGAGGAGGCCGCCCGCCGGTGGGCGCCGGCCGGGCGCGTCCTCTGGCGGGGCTTCCTGGGCTTTCTGCTGTTCTCCGCCCTGCTCTACCCCGTCCTGGCCACCCGGGCCCGGCTGTATGACCGCTGGGAGGTCTCCGTGGGCCCCACCCTGGACGGCTTCGCCTTCATGGAGAAAGCCATCGCCGACGAGGCGGGGGTGCGCTACCCGGTGCGGGAGGAGTTCGAGGCCCTTCGCTTCCTGTGGGATCGGGTCGAGGGAACGCCCGTGGTCATCGAGTCGGTTCGCTCGCCGGCGTATCGGGGGCTGCGCAGCCGGGTCGCGATGTTCACCGGGCTGCCGGTGGTCTTCGGGTGGGACTGGCATCAGCGGCAGCAGCGGACGGTGGTGCCGGAATCCATCATTCAACGCCGCGAGGCGGACGTCAACCGGTTTTATGAGACCATAGATCCGGACGAGGCGATAGCCATCCTGCGCCGCTACAATGTGCGCTACGTGATGGACGGATATGCAGAGCGCCTGTATTACCCACCTAAGGGGTTTGAGAAGTTCCCGCTTCTGATCGAGCGTGGGTATCTCCGGTTGGTCTTCGTCAATGCCGGAGTGCGCATCTATGAGGTGATCCGGTGAGGGAGCGGTTCACCGCGCAGGGGCGTCGCCATCAGAGGAAAGAATCGCCTTCAAGATCCAAAAAGCTCTGCCAGGGGGATGACTAGGCCCGGAAGCACGTCCTCCCCTTCCAGCACCTCGTGCTCCCGCAGGAACCGCGCCGTCCCGTCCAGCCGATACACTGTCACCGTCCGGGCCTCCGGGGCCACCACCCACACCCGCCGCGCCCCCGCCTCGAGGTAGTCCCGCACTTTCTGCTGCAGATCCACCGCGTTGTCGTTCGGCGACGGCACCTCCACCGCCAGATCCGGTGCCCCCTCGATGAACCCCGCCGGGAGCTTCCCCTCCGGCAACCGCTCCGCCGCAACGAAGGCCACGTCCGGCACCCGCACCCGCTCCGGATCCCACGGCAGCCTCAGAATAAACCCCACATCGCCCACGACTACCCATCCTCCTCCGTGGGCCTCCAGATAGTGAGAGAGGCGGGAAGTCACGCGAGCCGCTACATGACCGTGCACTCCGCCGACCGGTGACATCTCGATGACCTCCCCGTCCACGAGTTCGCGACGGACATCCCCCTCCCCCATCCGCCACAGATCCACCGCCGTTAACCGCACCTTCGCGCCCATCATCACCTCCCACCTTTTTTGCTTGTAGGAACGGCTTCAGCTGCAAGTCCCCGCGTCATCGAAAACGTGCGGTTAAGGGCTGTCAACGCAGCCTTCGCCCCAACCCCTGCGGTCTCGAAGACAAAGGTTCGGGGCTAAAGCACCTCCTACCAGGAAGATCGACGTCTTGGTCGGAGCGGCTTCAGCCGCGAATCCCTATATCATCGGAAACGCGAGGTTCAGGATTGTCAGCGCAGCCTTCGCCGCGACCCCTACGGTCTTGAAGACAAAGGTTCAGGGCTAAAGCCCCGCATACAGAAAGATCGACGTTTGGTAGGAACGACTTTTGCTGCAGCCTTCCGCCGCGACCTTCCCGGGCCCATTCTACATCATCCGTGCTCTATGAGGCGCGGGCCGCTTGCTGCTCGATCAGGATCCGCCAGTAGCTCTCGTAGCGACGCCAGCGGATCTTCCCATGGGCTACCGTCCGGCGGACCGCGCAGCCGGGCTCCTCCAGATGCAGACAGTCAGAGAACTCGCAGTGGCCGATATAGGGGCGCATCTCTGGGAAACACGCGGCCAAGTCCTCCGGCCGGATCCCCCACGTGCCGATGTCGCGCAAGCCCGGGGTGTCGGCCAGGTATCCGCCTTCGAAGGGGATCAGTTCGCTGCGGGTGGTGGTATGACGGCCCTTCCCGGTCCGCGGGTTGATGTCGCCCACGCGCAATCCCAGGCCGGGCTGCAGAACGTTCAGCAGGCTGGATTTGCCCACCCCGGAGGGACCGATAAAGGCGCTGATCTTCCCCGTCGCCCGCTCCCGTAGCTCCTCCAAGCCGGCCCCGGTAACGGCGCTGGTATACAGCACCGGATAGCCCAGGTCCTCATACTCCGCGAGGAGCTCCCGGAGCGCAGAGAGCTCCTCTGCCAGGTCGATCTTGTTGAGGACCAGGAGGGCAGGAAGGCGGCTGGCTTCGGCCACCGCCAGATAGCGATCGATCTGGAAGAGATCGGGCTCCGGGACAGCAGAGAAGACCGCCACGATCTGATCCAGGTTGGCCGCGATGACGTGGGCCTTCTCAGGGTCCAGAGGCTCGCGGCGGATTAGGGCGGTGCGCCGGGGAAGGATGGCGATGATGGCCCCCTCCTTCGGGGAGACCCGCTCGAACCGCACGGAGTCCCCGATCACCGGCCGTCGGGGGCCCTCCGTCCGGCGGCGCAGCCGCCCCCGCAGCACGCATCGCACCACCCCGTCCGGACCCTGCACATCATACGCCGCGCCCAGCGCCCGGATCACCAGTCCCTCTTCCAG
>JAGHYO010000097.1 GCA_017743605.1 Thermoflexus sp.
TTCGCCAGCAGCCTGGGGGTGGGGCGGATGATGGCGGCGGAGATGGACCGTGGGACGTGGGAGGGGCTGCTTATGGCGCCAGCGGATCGCAGCGCCCTGTTCGCCGGCAAAGCCCTCGTACATGGGCTGCTGCTCATCCTGTTGATCGGCCTCTCCCTGATGGCCGCTGCAGTCTTCTTTAACCTCTCCCTCTGGGAGCCCCGAGTCCTGCTGTTGCTGGGGCTGGGGGCGGCCGGGCTGGCCGGGGTGGCCACTCTCCTGGCCGCCATGGCGATGGCGGCCCGCGCCCGGGAGCTGCTGTTGCCCATCCTGCTATTCCCGGTCGCCGCCCCGCTGCTCATCGCCGGGATCCAGGGCACCCGGGCAGTCCTGGAGGGGAACCCCGACGGATGGGGGACGTGGGCGCAGATGATGCTGGCGTATGATATTATTCTTCTAACTGTGGGCGGACTGATCTTTGAAGAGGCGGCGGGCCTCTGAGCCCAACGTTTGTACCCTTACCAGATTTCGGGAGGATGGCACGATGAAGACCATGGAGCGGATCTGGATCGGCGTCGCGGCCGCCATGATGATCCTGGCCACCTTGGCGGTCTTCTTCTACGCGCCCCGGGAAGCGAAGATGGGCGACGTGCAGCGGATCTTTTACTTCCACATGAGCGCCGCGTGGTCTGGCTTCCTGGCTTTCGGCGTGGCCCTGGCCAGCGCCGTCGCCTATCTGCGGACCCGGGCAGCCCGCTGGGATGCCCTGAGCCACGCCGCAGTGGAGGTCGGCTTGGTGCTGCTGACCATGGCCATCGTCACAGGCTCCCTTTGGGGCCGGCCGGTCTGGAACACGTGGTGGACCTGGGACCCGCGGCTGACCACAACGGCAATCACCTGGGTGGTGTATCTGGCCTATCTGCTGCTGCGGGGGGCGGTGGAGAATCCGGAGACCCGGGCGCGGTTTGCGGCGGTCTACGCTATCGTAGCCTTCATCACGGTGCCCATCACGTATCTCTCCGCCCGTCTGCTCCGCACCATCCACCCCATCGTGCTGGGCCCCAGCGTCTCCGCAGAGGCCCAGGGCCAGTTCGGCCTCACCCCGCTGATGGTGCAAACCCTGATCCTCAGCCTGGCCGCCTGGACGCTGCTCCTCAGCGTCCTGCTGATGCTGCGCTACCGGCTCCAGCGGACCCAGGAGAGCCTGGAGGCGCTGGAGGCATCCATAGCAGATTAGGCGAGGGAATATCCCTGAGGGGCTTCCACCGATGGAATATCTTGTGGCGGCGTATCTAGTGTTCTGGAGCGTGACGTTCTTCTACGTGTTCTCCATCCTGCGTCGGCAGAAGGCGCTGGAAGAGCGGCTGGCTCGCCTGCGGGCACGGCTGAACCCGGAGCGCGAGGAGGAGTCGCATGCAGGCCAATGAGGCGATTCCCCTCTCCCTCCGGTGGAGCGTCTTCTCCCACGCCCTCGCCTTCGTGCTGGGGTTCTCTGTCGTGTTCGTCTTCGCCTGGGGCGGGGCGGCCACCCTCCTGGGCCAGCTCTTCTTCGGCGGGCGCGATCTCCTGGCCGCCCTCGGCGGAACCCTAGTGATCCTGATGGGGCTGGCCATCCTGGGGGTCCCTATCCCCGGGATCTCTACCCTGATCCTCTCTGAGTGGCGGCCCCACGCGCAGCTGCGGCCCATGGGCTATCTCACCTCCGCCCTGATGGGCGTCCTCTTCGCCGCGGGATGGACTCCCTGTGTGGGGCCCACCCTAGGGGCGATCCTCACCCTCACCTTCCAGCAGGAGACCGCGGGCCAGGCCCTCGGGCTGCTGGCCGCCTATGCTGCTGGCCTCGGGATGCCCTTCCTGGCCGTCGCCCTCCTGCTGGATCGGGCCTTGGCCGGAATGCGCCGGATGCGCCGGTTCCTGCCGACCTTCCGAGCCATCAGCGGCGTTTTCTTGATCCTCGTCGGCGCGATGGTGCTGCTGGACGCGCTGCAGTTCTTCTTCCCGGGCTTCGAAGTCCCCCCCTGGGTGCCTACCTTCACCCACCTGCGGGTCTGGACCTTCCAGATGGGCCTGTTTCTGGATGTGGGGCCTGGGGTGGGGCTGGGGCATTCGGTGGCCTTCCTGGCAGGGCTGCTCTCCTTTTTCTCGCCCTGCGTGTTCCCGCTGGTCCCCGCCTATCTGGGCTACCTCAGCGGCCGGGCCCTGGGAGGAGCCCATGCGTAAGGCCAAGATGGTCTTGGGCTTAGGGTTGCTGCTCCTGATGGCCTGTCAGTGGGGCGCCGCAAACCCGGCTGCGCCGGCCGAGGACCCTTTGGCCCCTGCGGGCCTGACCACCGGGATCCCGGCGCCCGACTTCGAACTGCAGCATCTGTACGGCGGGACGGCACGTCTGCGGGATCTACGGGGGAAGGTGGTGCTGCTGAATTTCTGGGCGAGCTGGTGCATCCCATGCCGGGAGGAGATGCCCCTGTTGGCATCGATCTACCGGGATTACCGGGCGCAAGGCCTGGAGATCCTGGGGATCAACCTGACCTCTCAGGATGACCTCGATGAGGTGCGGAAGTTCTTAGAAGAATTCGACCTGCCCTTCCCTATCCTCCTGGATCCCGACGGGCGGGCGGAGCGGGACTACCGCATCCTCGGGGTGCCTACCACCGTGTTCATCACCCACGAGGGGATCGTCCATCGGGTGAAGGTAGGCGTCCTCGAAGGCCGGGAGGACGTGGAGCAGACCCTCCGTCCCCTTCTGGGGCTGCGCTGACAACCTCTTCGCTGGAGCAAAGGAATGGGCACCTTGATCCTTCTACACGACCGTCTCAGCCAGACGATCCTTTTCTTCGCTCTGATCTGCGCCCTTTGGGGGTTCTGGCGGTATTTCCGTCGGGAAGGAGTGCGCGGGGACTTCTGGGGGGCGTTGCTGATCCTGGAAGCTGTGATCCTCGTCCAGGGGTTGCTGGGCTTTGTGCTGGTCTGGATGCGCCTCCAGCCAGTCCGGGGCGGCATACACTTCCTGTATGGCGTGGCCCTGGCCTTGGCCCTCCCCCTGGTGTACGTTTACACCCGCAGCCAGGACGGGCGACGGGAGCAGCTGATCTACAGCATTGTGCTGGCCATTATGGTCGGCCTGGCGCTGCGGGCCATCTCCACCGGAGGGTGAGGCCGGGCGATGCGAGGGCCCTGCGTGCTGGTAGTGGACGATTCGATCGACGTCCTGCAGACCCTGAGTGACATCTTGGCGGCGATCGGCTACACGGTGCGCGCCGCTCCCAGCGCCGAGCGGGCCTTGCAGATCCTGGAGGGCACGGAGGTGGATCTGGTGATCACCGACCTCCGGATGGGCCGGATGGGCGGGATGGCCCTGATCCGCCGCCTCCAGGACTCCTTCCCCACGATCCCGGTGATCGCCATAAGCGGCTTCGCCGACGCTCGGACCGTCATCCAGGCCTTCCGGGAGGGGGCCGTGGATTTCATCACCAAGCCCTTCACCGTGGATGAAGTCGCGGAGGCAGCGACCCGCGCCCTCGCCTGCCGGAGGGCTGGCCCTGCGCGCCCCCCGGCGGAGAGCGCCCCTCCCGCGCCTGCCCTCTCGCCGGACCAGCGCGCTCGCGCCGCAGAGGCCCTGCGGGACCTGCAGACGCGCCTCGACGCGGAGCTCGCCCTGCTGATTGGCCCTGGGGGAACCCTGCTGGCCGCCCATGGGCGGCTTCCTGAGGAAGCGACCCAGGAGATGGCCCGCGCGGTGGGACGGATTGAAGACGCCCTGGACCGCCTGACCCCACTCCTCGGGGAGCCAGGATGGACCGGCCAGACCTGGGAGGGGGAGCGATGGGCCCTTTACGGCAGCCGACTCGCCCCCGGCTTTCATCTCCTCATCCTGGTCCCTCGATCCATCAAGCCCGGCCTGGTCACCTTAGAACTCCGGGAAGCCCGGGCCCGGCTGCAGGAGCTGGGCTTAGAAGCCCCCCGCGTATCCCCACCGGGAGAAGGGTCCCCAACGCCCGCCCCCGAACCCTTGCTGCTCCCACAGGAAGAGACGTGGGAAGTGGAGGAAACCGGCGCGGAAGAGCTGCTCACCTATGAGGAGGCCCTGGCCCGCGGCCTGATCCCGGACCTCGGGGAGGAGCGGGAAAACGCAGAATGAAGGCGTGGGTCCGGATCGCTGCCATCGGGCTGATCCTGGCGGGAGCCTGTCTCCCCCGCGCTGCGACCCCGCGCCCTTCGTTGACCTCGGTGATCGTCCTCATGGAGGGGGTAGAGGGAGATCGCGGGCCCTTCGACTTCGCCGCCGCCGGCGTGGCCGCCTTTCAGCGCAGCGAGGGCGTGAGAGTCCCATTGATCGCCCTCGGCTATGATCCTCTGGCCTGGGAGCGGATGATCCGGGAGGCGGTGCGGGATCCGAACCACCGTCTGTTCCTCATCGGCATGGAGGGGCCCGCCCGGCTGGGCTTAGAGATGGCGCGGATCTTCCCGGGGAAGCGGTTCATCCTCCTCGGGCTGCCGCCGGAGGAGGCGATCTCGCCCAACGTCCTCGCGATCTCCTTCGATGAGTGGGAGATGGGCTGGGTGGCTGGCTACCTTGCGGGCCGGTGGATGGATCCGGCGCGGACGCGCCAACTCATCGGCGCGCTGGTCGGCCCGGGGGCGGAGGCGCTGTGGGAGGGCTACGCGTGCGGCGCGCAAGCGGCCGGGACGCCGCTGGAGGCCCTGCGGGTCGAGACCGTGGCCTCGGATCAGGATCCCTCGGCCGGCTTCGAGGCGGCCCTGCGCCTGTATGCGCAGGGGGTACACATCGCAGCGGGGCTGGCCGGAGGGAGCAGCGCCGGCCTCTTCGAGGCCGCAGGCGCCCTGCGGCGGTATGCCATCGGCGTTGGCGCGGACTGGTATGACCGGTATGCGGCCATGCGCTCCCCAGCGATGGAGGTCCTGTTTGGCTCCGTCACCCCGGCGGTCGATGAGGTCGTGCGGCGGACGCTGCGCCAGAGCCGACGTGGGGAGCTCTCTTTCGGGATCCATCAGACCCTGGGGTGGCGGGCGGGCGGGATCACCTGGCGGGGAAGCCCCCTCTTCTTCCATCAAGCCCCGTGGGAGCTCCAACAGGCCCTGCGGGAACGCGCCCTGCAGCCGACGCCCTGCTCGGCGCCCTAAAAAGGTCGCGGCGAAAGCCGTGCCAACGCGCTGAATTTCTTGTAGGAAGGGCCTTAGCCCCGAACTCTCTGCCTTTGAGACAGGGATGGGTCGCGGCTGAAGCCGCTCCTCCGGACGTCGGTTTTGTAGGAGGGGCTTCAGCCCCGAACCTCTGTCTTCAAGATCCCAAAAGGCCACGAGTGAAGCCCACCACGCCTCGAACCTTCCGCCTTCGGTGGCTCAAAAGTTCGCGGCGAAAGCCGCTCCTACAGTATTCGTTTCTCAGGAAGGGCTCGCGTCCCAACCCCTGTCCGGATTCCCGATCGGGCATCCTCGCGCTTGATCCACCCCATCAGACCGAAGGCAAAGTCCCAACCGAATGCGAGTCATGCTGGGCTTCCGGAAGGGTCCGAGGTATCCTCCAGGGCGGGGTGGTCGAAGGGGTTGTCGGTGGGAAGGCCTTCCGCTTGAGCGGCGGCCAGAAGCGCCGCGTCCCCGCTGACAAAAATCAGGTGAAGCCTGAAAGCCGCCAGAATCCGGGCGTATCGCAAGGCGACAGCCAGTTGGACAGCATCGTAAGCCTTCAAGGGATGGCGCTGGGTGAGATAGGCAGCGAGCTGAAAATCGGAAGTTTGCACCGGAAGCGGATGGAAAACTTCGCTGGCGATATCCCGCATAAAAGCCCGAAAAGCCCCATCGCGTGCCTTAAGAGAAATCCGCTGTGTCCGATGAAGGATAGCAAAGGCAGCCGCGCATTCTGCGATGCTGGCTTCGGACATCCAAATCGGATGGACTCGCACACCGCTGTCAGGCAACCGGGCATCTACCAGGGCCCTCACCCAGGCACTGCCGGGCTCTCGGATGTGGTATTTGACCAGCGCACTGGCATCCAGATAGTAAAGGGCCGTCCTCAGCGACGGTTTTCGATGATGATGTCACTGGCCATCGGCCCTGGAGGCAAGTGATCCAGCTCCCTTCGGATCGCCTCCTTCTCTTCTTCCGGCAGCGCCTCCCACTCGGCGGCCAGCCGCCGCTCCTCCGGGGTCGGCTCCCGGATCAGCCCCTGGGACCGCAACCAGGCGATGAGATGCTGGGGATCAGGCGGCACCCCAGGCGTTGGCGGGGGAACCTCCGGCTCCTCCCCCGCCAGTTGCCGCACCCGCCGCTCCAACCGCTCCAACCGGGCCCTCAGCTCCAAAAGCTCCCGATCGACTTTCTCCATCAGACGCCTCCGCACCCTATCATGCCCTCAGCCCGAGCAAAGACCAAACTCCGACCAGATGCGGGTCATGCCCGGCCTCCAGAAGGGGCCTGGGTCTCCGATGGCCCGCCGACGGCAGGCTCGAACGGCGACAGGCAGATGGGCTCGAAAGCCTGTGCTTCGAATCATCCAGCGTCCTTCGCCGGAAGCATACGCACCCGCACACATCCTTCGCCCACACCGAGAAGAGCACCCTCTCGCAGAAGATCACTGTAGCGCTCGATCACATGTTTCAGGGACCGGTTGATGTTGTCCGGCCTCATGTTTCGCAGACGGAAGATCACTACGCTTGGCATGCCTGCTCCGCTTTCATCCATCAGATCCGCGAAATCGATATCGTTGGTAAGAAGCACGCAGCGCTCCGTTCGGGCTTTGATCAGCACCTCGGGATCTGTCATGCGGTTCAGGCCTTCTTCGTGAAGGTGCGCCACATCGCATCCCAGATCCTGGAGGAAAACGACGGTTTTGGTGGAGATGCCCATATCGACGAGGAATCTCATGCGGCATCCGGCTCCAGAATCTCAACGACCCCGTCGGCCAGCCAGGCGGCATATGCCAAGGCTTGACGGATATCCTCTCGTTCGAGGTATGGATAGGCTTCCAGGATCTCCTCGGGGGACATGCCGTTGGCGAGGAGGTTCGGCAAGAGCGAGACCGTTACCCGCGTGCCCCGCAGACACGCCCTCCCCCCATCACACGAGGATCAAAACTGATGCGATCCAGCCCAGGCATGTGGGTCATCCGGAACCCTCCGCTCACACTGGATCGGAGGCAGAGCGCATAAGCACCCCGCTGGCGCCGGGGCTCTCTCTTGAGCACAGGCGCTCGATCGACCTGTGGGGACAGCATGGCCTTCCTTAGACCCGCCGTCAAGAGCCCATCGAGCACGGCGGAGCCACCGCAAGCCGTTGCCCTATGTGCGGGACAGGCTAAGGGCGCTTGGGCATCGGTTCCTGGTTGATGGATTCCGGGGATGAGCCTCAGGGTTTACCAGGGATTCCGCATGCGGATCCGCCCATGATCCCGAAGCAGAGGAGGGTGGCCGTCCAGGAGCGGGATCGTCACTTGTGTTCCCGGGCTCAGTCCCTCACCGGTTGAGCCAATCCAATCGGGTCCACAGCCCCAGGGAGAGTTTGACGGCGGAAGGCCCTCTGTTTATACTGTTCACGGACCGAACCGAATAGGCACGACCTGCGGGGCAGGGTGAGGCCGCCTGCGGGCGGCCAATTCCCGACCGGCGGTGATGGAGGGGGCGTCCGCTCACCTCCTTAGCCCGCGAGCCGAGGCCCTCCGGCCGAGGCAGGACGCCGGTGAAAGTCCGGGGCCGACCGTATAGTCGGGATGGGAGCAGGTGGCGTTCCC
>JAGHYO010000098.1 GCA_017743605.1 Thermoflexus sp.
CCTTCCAGGACCTGCCACAACCCGCACCCGTCTAAGCCTTATAGTTGACTCCTTCGCCGAACAGGCGGTATGGATAGGTCTGCTCCAAGATCTGCCGCATGGTGGTCACAAAGTCGGCCATGCTGGCGAAGGGGTGGACCCGCAACTGTTCGCGATTAGGATCCAGCGCCCGAGCGATCCGCTGAACCTGCTCCTGGTAGTCCTCCGCCAAGGGGCTGATGGTGGGCGCTGGGAGCACGGCGTGGCTCACAGCAACCACCCCCTCGAAGGCAACGATGTGCGGGTTCTGGGTGCCGCGCATGGCGCCGTTGGGCTCCACGAAGGTGTAGAGGACGCTCTCCAGGAAGACCCGATACCGGCGCAGCCGCTCCTCTTCAGGTATGGCGTAGGTCTGACTGATGTCGTTGAAGCCGATGCGAGCCAGTTCCAGGGTGGCGACGGCAGCGTAGATGCCGGAGGACGCCGGGCGGTGGAAGATGGGCTGAGCCTGGGCCTCCTCCCCTTCGCCGCCCCGCTCCTGGGCGTAGCGGACGTGGAAGTAGGATTCGGTTCGCACTTTATCCGGCAGGCCGACGACCCAGCCGAACTCCGCCACCGACTTGCGGGGGATAGAGCGGCCCGATTGGCGCTCTCGCCCCTTTTCACCAGAGGATTGCTCACGTTGCGGCGGAGCGATCAGCACGCCCTCGGCATCACACAGGCTGCACCTCCTCAGAAGCTCATCTATCACCTCGCTGTCTAGGTGACTCCATTCTGCCTTTTCTTTGCCATCCCTTTCCTTTTTGACCCTCTTGCTTTCCAGCGCCCACCTCAGGAACTCGCTATCCCCCAGGATGCGATCGGAGCGGAAGATCCGGCATCCGGCGCAGAGGGGCAGCCCCCGCTCCCGGGCCAGGAGGTAGAAGTGCTCCGCCTGGATATGCTTGAACATGTCCCCGCTGATGGCGTTGACCTTGTGGATGTTTCCCTCCGTATCCACCAGGATCACGGTGCGGGTCATGATCTGGTTTCCCTCGCCGCCCTCATTGTTGAGGGAGTGGAGTTCCAGTGTCAGACGGCCGGAGATGGACAAGCTGTAAACGGGCTTGCGCTCAGACATCGTGACACCTCCTCGCTCATGGGTTTGTCCCGGCTTCGGCATCTCGCGGCTCGCGGGCGTACCCATAGGCAATCAACAAACCGGCCACTACTTCGGAGCCGTATTCGTCCACCAGGCGCACCACCTCCTCAACGGCAGTCGTGCGCAGGTCCCGGCGCAGTTGTTTCCCGGTGTTCTCCAATTTCTGCACGTTCTCCTGGTTGTAACTCTGCATGAAGTGGCAGAGGGCCACGATGAACTCGTCGCGCACGGTGGCTTTGCGTTTGAGTTCGGCCCCCAAGCCGTAGCGGACTTCGTAGAGAACGTCCTGGTCGTTTGCCTTGCGGCTCTGGGGGATGACAGTGCTGTGGCGGATTGCGTACGCCACCTCCCGGAAGCCTTCGTTCTGAATAATGGACAGAAGCGGTTTGTCGGCAGCCATGATCAACCTCCCCAATTGAGATGGACTGAAGGTAGGAACCCAGCGCGCGCCCTCGTTGTAGCGGCGCATGATCTCATGGCTGTATCCGGCGGCGAAGTCAAAGAACGCGCCCCAGTTGTTCCCGGCAACGAAGTCCCGATAGGCCCGGAGCAGGTTGTGCCCGTCGCTGCGGGTCTCATCAATCCCCCGAACGACCTCTAGATGCTCGTCGATCACCTCCCGTATACTTAGGATGTCGGCCCGCGATCGGGGCGTGCCCGTCCACTGAGGTAGATGGAGGAAGGACATGTTGACCATCGTATAAGCGCTGCGGCTGAGCAACTTGAACTGGGCCACGTGGAAGCCGGCCACGACCTTCTCCGGAGCCATCGAGGTCACGTCAACGTCAAAGTTCACGTCGTCCTGGCCTGCCGCCTCCACGTAATCCAGCCAGGCCCGCACGAAGAGGAGCAGGCTGGTGATGTCGGACTTCAGGCTGGTCTCGTCCCCGCGGCGCTCGTTCCGGAGGTAGCGTCGGAACCGGGCCGTCACCTCCCGGTGGGCCCGCCAGTCCAGCCGAAGGGGCGCCGGGACGTAGACCTTCCAGTCCTCCGTGTCCACCACCCGCCGGGGGATCATGCACTCCCACAGCCCCACCGCCTTCAGGAACTCCTCCGGCCAGGGGCGGTCTTTGACGTTGTCCATCCGCAGGGCATCGGCCTTCGGCTCGTTAAGCCCCTTCCCCTGGTGGGGGTTCAGCAACTGAGAGGCGGTCTCCTGGGCCTTCGGGATGGCCTTCCCGGCCCCCTTTTTCCAGGCCTGAAGGGCCTTTTCGTCCCCCTCCGGGGTGGAGAACAGGCGGAGGACGGCCCGCACATGCTCGGCGGCCCGGTCGCGGCTTCGGGCCCATCCGGCGACAATGCGGTTGTAGGCGTCCATCGCCTGCATCCGCCTGTCGCCCAGAAACGCCACGACCGTCCAGTCCCCGGGCGGCTCCTGATCGCGCAATTGTTGCTCCAGGTCGCTGCCCCGGACGTTTTCCTCCCGGAGATCGAAGCGCATTTTTCGGTAGGCCTGTACCTGCTCCCGGGTCACATCCACATCTCGGGTGGGGGTATCGGGTGGCACGTCATCGGCTGAAGTGCGTCGGTTGGTCAGGAACGGGGCCGGGCTGCGGAAGAACGGGCCGTCCGGCACCCATTCCTTCCGCACCGGCTCGCTCAGGCGGATTTCGTAGTAGGGACCGGCGTCTACGATGGTCATACGTGGCTTGTTGAATTCGCCCCTGGCCAGCCCAGCCAGCCGATCCAGGATGGCCGCCAGACCATACGTCAGCAGGACATCGGCATAGGTGCCCGTGCGCTTGGGGACAAAATAGGCGTCCTGATGCATCATTCCTCCTCCTGCGACAGCTCGTCACACAGTCTGAGAATCCGCACAATGATGAAGTAGAGCAGCCAGCCGTCCCAAGGGGGCGGCGACGGCAGGAGCCGCTTTCCCAGGTTGGGCGCCTCATTCTCTGTCAGCAACCCCTGCGCCCATTCGGGCCGGCCGCCCACAGCCGAGAGCGCCTCCGCGACCGTTTCCCTGGCGCGGGGGTGCAGGCGGTAGGATGCCGCCTCGCGGAGGTAAGGGCTGTGGTGGCGGGCAATGGCGGTGACGGCCGCTTGGTAGAGATCGGGGTAACATCCGCCCTCCAGCGCTTCCCAGAGGATGGGAGCGGCGGCGAAGGCCCCCTCGCCGGCGTGGTTGGGCCGCGCCGGGCGGACCTCCCGCGCGATCCGCCGGTGCTCCTCCGTCTCGCTCCACACGTGGGCCACCAGAAAGGACGGCTCCTGGCCGCTGACCCGCTTCTGGTACTCCGCCGCCCATTTCTGCCATTGCTCCTGGAGTTTGCCCACGTCGTGGAGGGCCAGCGCCAGGCGCACGGCCCGCTCCAGACGTTCCCCCAGGCCGGAACGGCCCGCAACCCAGGCCAGGCGGTGGCGGAACAGGCGCTCAAACACCCGCGCCATCGCCCTCACGTGCTGAACGTAGGACTCCAGGCGGTAGACATATTTCTCCCGGTCGCCCCGCCGCCGGGGAGCCTGGGGGGAGCGGTACGCGCCGTCTCCAGGGTCCAGCCGGAAGCCCTGCTCCGGGTCGTAGGAGACCAGCCTGGGATGGACCGCGAAGAGCAGCGATTTAGAGATGTCGTCGGGACTCCTCACATCCAACCAGCGGTAGACCGTCGGCGCACGGCTGTCCTCTTCGTCTTTCTGGGCGACGGGGTAGCGCAGCGCCCAGGGGAGGCCCAGCGCCTCGGCCTTCGCCAGCAGGCTGCGGACCGCGCCCCGCAGACTCCCATGCCACAGGGAGAACCCCTCGTAGCGGAAGGGGCTGTCCTCTGTGAGGTCCGACGGCGCGTCATCGACGATGAGCGTGCGGCTGTCTACCGGCCGGATCAGTTCCGGCCGCACCGAGGCCTCCCCCCGCTCCAGGCCGTCCCGGATCAGGTCCCAGAGACGGCCTTCGTCCTCCCGCATCGCCCGGAGGATGGCCCTGTCCACCTCCTGATGGGCAACGTTGACGATCTCCTGCTCCTGCGCGAAGTCCAGGGTTTCCCCGCTCCGCTCCTGCAGGGCCTGCCGGGTGCGCTCACAGATAGCCTGCTCCTCCTGGGAGAGGTAGGGGGCCGTGTCGGGCTTCCCGTCATCCCGCGCAGGGACCTCGTAGATGTAGACCTCCCCCTGCTCGCCGGGGTAGCGGGCACAGCGCCCGGCCCGCTGGAGGACGCTGGCCGCCGGGGCCAGTTCGGTGTGCAGCACCCCGCTGGTGAGGTCCAGCCCGACCTCCACCACCTGGGTGGCGACGACGATGAGGCTCCCGACCCGCCACTTCTTCCGCTCAGGGCCGCACTCGGCGCTGAGGAACGCCTCCTTGACCTGCCGGTGGGAGCGCTCAAAGCGGCTGTGGAGGAGCATCACCCAGGGGGAATCCGATGGCGCCCCGACCATCTCCTCCCGAAGCACCTCCACGGCCTGGTCCAGGGTACGGCGCCGCTTCTCGGGCTCCGTCGCGTGCCGCGGGGCCTCGTAGAGGGGCTTCAGGGCCGGCGAGGCCACGGGGACAGGGCGGCATCCCGCCGCCACCAGCGCCCGATAGAGGCTCAGGGCCCGCTCCACGGTGTTGCAGACGGCCAGGGATCGGCCCATAGGGCCGTGCGCCCTCAGCACGTCCTCCGCGCGCAGCACCGTCTCCCGCCAGAAGAACCGCCGCTCCCGGCGGGGAGCCGTCCCCCGCCGGGTCTCAATCCAGGCCACCTCGTCGGCCTGGACGATCTCATCCTGGGCCCCCAGGAGGGCCGCGGCCTCCTTCAGCATCGTCCGGGAGAAGGTGGCCGTCATCAGGAGGAAGGGGGCAAACCGCCCGTAGAGGCGCAGCAGTTGCAGGGTGGTCTGCATCGCCTCCGGAGGGAAGAGGTGGAACTCGTCAAAGACCAGATAGGAGCTCAGCACGGCCCCCATGTTGACGTTGGCCCGGCTGGGGGAGAGGCTGTAGGGGACGCCCAGGGCGCTGCTGAGAACCTGGTCCAGGGTGGCGAAGACCAGGTCGCCCATCAGTTGGGGATCCTCGGGAAACTCGCCGGTCTGGATGCGGACCTCCAGGCGACGGCCGAAGCGCCGATCGTAGGACTCCGCCAGTTCCCGATATTCCCGCTCAAACTGGGCCGCCAGGACCCGCCGCGGGACGACATACAGGCACTGCCGGGGAAAGCAGTCCGGCGGGAAATCAAAGAAGGCCTCAATGAACGGCGCCAGCGCGGCCAGCGTCTTGCCGGAGCCGGTGGGCGCATGGAGGATGACCGACTTCCCCTGGTGGAGCGCGCTCTTAACATTCTCTTGGTAGGGATAGAGAGACATTTCAGCCTCCGAAGAAATCCTGTAGCGTTGTGGAACGATCCGGAACGGGGGAGGAGGCCACATGCCAGCCGTACATCAGAGCCAGCCTCCGCGCCTCTCCCATCATCGTCTCCCGGAGCTCCTTCGGAGCCAGGACCTCCACGTCGGCCCCCCAGCCCCGGATCCAGGGGACCATCTCCCGGACCTCAGCCACCCGAGCTCGCCAGAGGAGGCTTCCGTCGGGCTGCTCCTCTACCTGCTCGCTCCGGTGCCAGCGGGTCTCCCGCACCCGGTGGGCGACGCGGGGGTGGAACTTCAGGACGACCTCCACCGGCTCCTCATCGGTGTACCAGATGCCCCAAGCGTCCGCCAGCAAGGCGCGCGGATCAAAGTCGGCCGGGATTTCGTAGGTCTGGGAGAGTTTCTGGATCCGCCGGATACGCTCGATCTTGAAGGTGCGAATGGCCCCGGGCGGCTCCCGGTGGCCGATGACGTGGGCGGTCTGGCCCACCGGGTACGGCTCAATGAAGTAGGGGGCGAAAACGTACTCGTACACCCGGCCCGTCCTCTCGTGCTGATGCCAGACCCGCACCTTTCGCCGCTCAGACCAGGCCAGGGTTAGCGTCTCCAGAACCTCCAGGTAGACAGGGTCGCCACGCCGATTCACGGGATCGTCCATCTCCGCAGCAGCGCAAGCCATATGCTTGCTGATGAAGGGAGCCAGCCGCTCCAGTGCCGCTCCCAGCTTTCGGATCGCTGAAGCTGCGTGAGGATAATACCGGTCGGTCCGGCTGACCATCATCCGCACGGCCAGGAAGAGAGCCATCGCCTCGTGGAGGGTCAGGTGGACCCGGGTCAAGTACCGGCTCCGGTCTATGGCCAGCCGGCCGTCCTCCATCTCGTAGACCCCGTACTGGTGGGTCAGTTCGGGCAGGTAGCGGTGGATGGTGGACCGATGGACGCGGAGGCGGCGAGCGAGCTCCGCCTGCGAAAGGCCCTCCGGATGGGTCAGCAGGAGCGCCGCAATCTGAAAGAGCCGTTCGGTTTTGGTAGAGGCCTTTTCCATCAACAGCCTCCTCAAGCAGCGCTTTGGGGCTTGCCACAAGCATCTTTCAGAGACGCTATGATTTCTAATGGACTCCGTTATTCGGGCGCTGGGTGGGCGAAGGCAATGCCTTCGCCCATGGGTCAACTGCGGGCAGTTGGCCTACTTCGGCCTGGGCTTCCGACGACTTTGGGACGCCCCCCATTATCCGCCTCCTATGGTAGCACGGGGATGTTGCAGCGAACGCAACAAGGGGCGGATTCTCCGCGAAATTCGTTGAGAAAAGGGGGTCCTCTGCAACCGGGCTGAGAGCGGAAATACAGCCTGAGCCCCTGCCTCAGGGGTATACCCTATCGCCGCTTTCGGGCCTCCTCCGAAGCGCCTGCAGGTCCAGGATCTCAGCGACCTGGTAGCAGCGAGGGGGGAGAGCCCCCGCCACAGGCCGCATCCGGATGCAACGGAGGGAAGTATCCCATCTGGCCGTGAAGTTCGGCCATCAGGGCAACGGCGATGAAATTCAGGGATGGCGGGTTCACCGGGAGTGGGAGGGTCTGCCAACCCACGAAAGAGAAGCCGCATGCATCTACTAGTCTCACCACTTGTGGGAGGAGAGGCGGTTGAGGATCGACCTGGGCGGGGACTTCTATCACCTGATGCGCCTTCTGGCCGGTGGGATGTTCAATCTGGCGCAGATGGTCCTCTGTTAAAGGGTGGGCAAAGTGGAGAAGGATCATCCCAAGACCTCCGAGTAGAATGTGATGCACACCGGATGCCGGAGATACGGGTAGCTGAAGGCAATGCCTTCGGCTACCCCTGGCCCATTGATTCCCGTGGCATAATTAACTGCACTGGACCAGGAATATTCCTCCGAACAGGGGTAGTGTTAAAATTAGGACTGACGTATCATGAGGTGATCCCCTCTTGGAGGGATGAAGACGATTCAGGAGACCCGAACGGATCCATGCCCTCGCTGTGGAAGCCCCCACGTTGTCCAGAACGGAAGGACTCGATAGGGTAGCCAAAAATATCACTGTAAAGACGGTGGGGCTTATCGAGTGCTTCAGCCAAAAGTCCGATCCACAGAGGAGCAGAAGGAATGGATCCTGAAAGCATATCGAGAAAGGGCAAGTGGAAGGGCGCTGCGTCGCTGGTTTGGCGTCTCCATCCCGACGGTTTGGCGATGGATTCAAAAAAGTGAATGAGTCCTCTGCAAAAAGTCCGAACTTTACCAACCCAATGCCGGGCGTTGAA
>JAGHYO010000099.1 GCA_017743605.1 Thermoflexus sp.
GGCATCAGGGGAGGACTGGCCGATCGCTAAATCCCATGCTATACTGTGCAGCTGGCATCCCATTCCGCACACCCCGGACCGGAGGGGCGTGCCGGGTGGACCTGGCTCCCGGCCGGGAGGAAGGGGTGGAGGAAAAAACGCATCTGGAGGAGCGCCCATGCCGCGCGTGACGATGAAGGAGCTGCTGGAAGCCGGCGTGCATTTCGGCCATAAGACCAACCGCTGGCACCCCAAGATGAAACCTTACATCTTCACGGAACGCAACGGTGTCCACATCATCGATCTCCAGCAGACCATCCGCGCCATCGACAGCACTTATGAGCTGGTTAAGGACAAAGTCGCCCAGGGCGGCGTGATCCTATTCGTGGGGACCAAACGGCAGGCCCAGGAGACCATCGCTGCGGAAGCCCAGCGCTGTCAGATGCCCCACGTGAACTACCGCTGGCTGGGCGGCACCCTCACCAACTGGCGGACCATCCGGGAGCGCATCCGCTACTACATCCAGCTGGATGAAATGATCCGCAACGGCGGGCTGGAGACGATGCCCAAGAAGGAGGCTATTCGCCTCCGCCGCAAACACGAGAAGATGCGCCTCAAGTTCGAGGGGCTCCGGCCCCTCAAACGCCTCCCCGACATGCTGTTCGTGGTGGACACCGTGCGGGAGGCCACGGCCATCCGCGAGGCGAACGCCATGAACATTCCCGTCATCGCCCTGGTCGACACCAACTGCAACCCCGATCCCATCGATTACATCATCCCGGCCAACGACGACGCCATCCGCTCCATCAAGCTCATCACCCGGCTGATGGCGGACGCCGTCCTGGAGGGCCTGCAGCTGCGGGAGAAGATGGGCTTTGCGGAGGCCCCAGCCGAGGAAGAGGAGATCGAGGAGGCCGTGCCCGCCCTGAAGCCTCGCCGCGTCTTCGAAGCGGAAGAGGAAGAGCTCGAGGAAGAGATCGAGGAGGAACTGGAGGAGCTTCCCTAAGCCGGCCTATCTCTGAGCCTTTTCGAACATCCTTTGATGGAGGGAAGACCCTTGAACATCACCGTCGATATGGTCAAGCGCCTGCGGGAGATGACCGGCGCTGGGATCTTGGACTGCCGGAAAGCCCTGGAGGAGACCGGCGGGGATTTTGAGAAGGCGATCGATTACCTGCGAGAGAAGGGGCTGGCCCGGGCAGCCCGCAAGCTAGAGCGAACCGCTCGGGAAGGCCTGGTGGTGGCCTATGTGCACCCTGGCAACCGGGTGGGCGTGCTGCTGGAGCTGAACTGCGAGACGGATTTCGTCGCTCGCACCCCGGAGTTTCAGCAGCTGGCCCACGACCTTCTGCTCCAGATCGCTGCTACCAACCCCCAATACATCCGCCGCGAGGACATCCCGGCGGAGATCCTGGAGCGCGAGCGGCAGATCTATCTGAAAGCGGCCCTTAACGAAGGCAAGCCCTCGCACATCGCCGAGAAGATCGCGGAGAACCGGCTGGCCCGCTTCGTCCAGGAGGTCTGTCTTCTGGAGCAGCTCTTCGTCCGAGATGAGAACCGCACGGTCAACGAGCGGATCATGGAGGTCATCGCCCGCGTCGGGGAGAACATCGTGGTCCGCCGGTTCGCACGATACGAACTGGGGGAGACAATGAAATGATGAAGAGGGCCGGGCTTCAAGGCCCGGCCCTCCTGATGAGACGCTGCCCTCCGACGAGGAGATGCGCAGACCACAAAAACAGAACGTGAAGGAGCGTGCGATGTCCGGTCCGAAATACCGGCGGATCCTATTGAAGCTGGGTGGGGCGGCGCTGGCCGGGCCTGGGGGGTTCGGGATCAGCCCGGAACGGGCCACAGAGCTGGCGGCCCGCATCAAGGCGGTGAAGGAAATGGGGGTGGAGATCGCCATCGTCATTGGCGCCGGCAACCTGTGGCGGGGCCGGGACGGGATCGCACACCGCATGGACCGGGCCACCGCCGATCAGATGGGGATGCTGGCCACTGTGATGAACTCCTTGGCGCTACGGGACGCCCTGGAGCGCCTCGGGGTGCCCACCCGCGTTCAGACGGCCATCGAGATGCGTGCCATCGCGGAACCCTACATCCGGCTCCGGGCCATCCGCCACCTGGAGAAGGGACGCTTGGTCATCCTAGGGGCTGGGACCGGGAACCCCTACTTCACCACAGACACCGCCGCTGCCCTGCGGGCGATGGAGATCCACGCCGACGTCCTCATCAAGGCCACCAAGGTGGATGGAGTCTATGAGGAAGACCCCATGGTCAACCCCAACGCCCGCAAGTTTGATAGATTAACGTATATAGAGGCTCTGAACCTGCGGGTGAGGGCCCTAGACAGCACAGCCCTCTCCCTGTGCATGGATCACAACCTGCCCATCATCGTCCTGGATCTCTGGCAGCCGTACAGCTTGGAACGGGCGGTGCAAGGGGAACCGGTCGGCACGCTGATCAACGGCTGAGCCGCATCCGCCCGCCGCTTGAACCTGGCGGAGGTGAGGAGGCGAGATGATCCCGAAACAGGTCTTCCGCGACGCCGAGGAGCGCATGCGCAAGGCCATTCGGGTGTTCGAGGACGAACTCAAGGGCGTCCGCACTGGGCGGGCCTCCCCCGCCCTGGTGGAGCGGATCCCGGTGGAATACTACGGGACCCAGGTCCGGCTGGAGCAGCTGGCCATCATCCGGGCCCCGGAGCCGAACCTGCTGACCATCCAGCCTTACGATCCGAAGGCCCTGCCGGAGATCGAACGGGCCATCCTCAAGTCCGACCTGGGGTTGACCCCCAGCAACGATGGTCGGATCATCCGCTTGGTGTTGCCTCGGCTCACCGAACAGCGCCGTCAGGAGCTGGTGAGGCTGGTGCACAAGCGGCTCGAGGAGACTCGCATCGCCATCCGTAACATCCGGCGGGATGCCCTGGAAGAGTTGCGCTCCCGCCAAAAGAACAAGGAGATGTCTGAAGATGAGCTGGAGGAAGCTAAAGAGGAAGTGCAAAAGCTCACCGACCGCTACATTGAGGAGGCGGAGAGGGTCGCTCAAGCCAAGGAGAAGGAGATCATGTCTTTCTGACGAGAGGGAGGGATCCCTGCTCGGAATTGGAGAGGGCCCCGGAAGGAGGAGTTTGTGAGGCAGCAGAATGGTCAGGTCGCAGAAATCGTGGTTAGGATCCCCGCCCATATCGCCATCATCATGGACGGCAACGGCCGCTGGGCTAAGGCCCGCGGCCTCCCCCGCCTGGCCGGGCACCGGGCTGGCACAGAGAACCTGCGCCGGGTGATCGAGGCTTGCGCTGAGCTCGGGGTCCGCATCCTCACGATCTATGCCTTCTCCACCGAGAACTGGCGCCGCCCCCCGGAGGAGGTCCACGGCCTCTTGGGGCTGCTGGAGCAGATGATCGATCGGGAGCTGGACAATTTAGACCGTAACGGGGTGCAGATCCACCACCTGGGCAGCCTGGAAGGGGTGCCTGAACGGCTTCAGCGGAAGATCCGCATGGCCATCGAGCGGACAAAGGGGAACTCCCGGCTCATCCTCTGCGTCGCCTTCAACTACGGAGGCCGCCAGGAGATCGTGGAGGCCGTCCGCCGCATCATCGCCGACGGCGTCCCCCCCGAGGCGGTCAACGAGGAGCTGATCTCCCATTACCTGTATACCGCCGGGCTGCCGGATCCGGATCTGATCATCCGCACCAGCGGGGAGATGCGACTGAGCAACTTCCTGCTCTGGCAGGCTGCCTATGCGGAGTTTTACATAACGCCCGTCTACTGGCCCGATTTCGACCGGGAAGAGCTGCTGAAGGCCATTGAGGCCTACAGCCGCCGGGAGCGCCGCTTCGGACGGATCAGCGAGCAACTGGCTTCCCCCAGATAACCTTCCTGCTCCCGCCGTGCTGCGCCAGCGCCTCCTTGTCGCCCTCATCGCCATCCCCCTGCTTGCGGTCCTCATCCACCAAGGCGGGTGGATCTGGGCGGCGACTGTGGCCCTCGCCCTATGGCTGGCCGCCTGGGAATACACCGGCTTGATCCGCCGCATTGGCTTCTCTCCCTCCTCGGGCTGGATCGGGTTGATGATCCTGGGGTTCCTGACAGACGGCATGTTCGCAGCGGCCAGCCCCCGGCTGGCGGAGCTCACCCTGACCCTCGCGCCGCCCATCGCCCTCGTGTGGTTCTGGTGGATCCGGCGCACGGAGCATCCCCTGATCGACTGGGCTTTCACCGCCGCCGGTGGGCTGTATCTGGGCTGGCTGGGGCGCTCCTTCGTCTGGCTCCGGAACCTCCCGGAGCCCTACGGCCGCGGATGGTTGATCTTCGTCCTCTTCGTCACCTGGGGGGCCGACACTGCCGCCTATTTCGTGGGCCAGCGTTGGGGGCGACACCGCCTGGCGCCTCGCCTGAGCCCGGGCAAGACCTGGGAAGGGTTCCTCGGCGGCTGCCTGGCCGGCCTCATCGTGGGGGCCCTCTTGGGCTTTCTGATCGGGATCGGCGCTGGGCCGGGGGCTTTCCTCGGCCTTCTGGCCAGCACCCTGGGGACCCTGGGGGATCTCTCCGTCTCGGTCCTGAAGCGCCGGGCCGGGGTGAAAGACTCCGGGAACCTCTTCCCCGGGCATGGGGGTGTGCTGGACCGGCTGGACAGCTTGCTCTGGAGTGCGATGATCGCGTACCTGTATGCCCACTGGATCCAGGGGTTTTAAGATGCGCAGCCTCTTGATCACCTTTGAAGGGCCGGAGGGATGCGGGAAGACCACCATGGCCCGCTGGCTGGCCGGCGTCCTGCAGGAGAAAGGGCTTCGGGTGCTGCTCACCCGGGAGCCCGGCGGGACCCCCGTGGGGGAGGCGATCCGAGAGCTGCTCCACGCCCATGAGCAGGCCGAGATGACTGCCCGGGCGGAGGCCCTGCTCTTCTGCGCCGCTCGGGCCCAGCTGGTGGAGCGGGTCATCCGACCCTTCCTGACAGAGGGGGGTATCGTCATCAGCGACCGCTACGCCGATTCCACCCTGGCCTATCAGGGCCACGGCCGGGGGCTGGATCTGGAGGAGCTGCGCCGCCTGAACCGGTTCGCCACCGGCGGCTTAGAGCCAGATCTCACCTTCCTGCTGGACGTGGAGGTGGCGCAGGGCCTGGCCCGCCGCCGAGCCTCCGGCGAGGCCTGGACCCGCCTGGACGCCATGGACCTGTCTTTCCATCAACGGGTGCGGGAGGGCTACCTCGCCCTGGCCGCCGCCGAGCCCACCCGCTGGGTGGTGATCGACGCTTCCCAGCCTCTCGAGGCGGTACGGGCAGCGATCCGCGTCCACCTGGCCCACCGCCTGGGCCTCCACATCGAGTAGAATGGAGGCGGATCTACCCTATCAGGAGGAAGCCGATGAGCGCGTTCGATCCCCGACGCCCCGCCCACTTCACGATGTGCGAGCGGCTAACGATGACGGATGCGGGCGCCCGAGGCGCCTACATCCGATGGATCATCGACACCCGACACGGCGCTCCAACCTACCGTCTGCGCGTCATCGAGCTGGAGCCGGGCGGCCACACTCCCCTCCAATCCCATTGGTTCGAGCAGGAGGACTTCATCCTCAGCGGGGAGGGGGAAGTGCAGATCGGAGATCAAACGTATCCGATTCGGGCCGGAGACGTGGTGTTCGTGCCGCCCTACATGACCCATCAATACCGCAACACCAGACAGGAGCCCCTGCGGTTCCTGTCCGGCATCCCCGCGGAATGGGTCCGGGCAGCCCGGCCCGACGTGTACGGGGAACTCGAGAAGGGGCCATCCGAGGGCTGAAAGCAAGGGTAGCGTCCCCTGCCTTCGGGTTCCCCCTTGAGGCATAGCCCGGATCACTTGGAGGCCCATGCCGAATTGCGCGGAAGCATAGGGGCAAAACCCCTATGGGATGCGCAACACCACCTTGCCGAAGACCCGTCGGTCCTCTAGGTAGCGATGGGCTTCCGCCGCCTCCTCCAAGTGGAACACCCGGTCGATGACCGGGCGGAAGATCCCCTGCTCCACTCGCTCCATCACCGCCCGGAAATCCGCCCGAGTGGCCCCGAAGGAGCCCAGGATCTCCGCCTCTTTGTAAAACACTCCCCATAGATCGGTCTCGCCCCAGCGGCCGGTGGTGGAGCCGCAGAACACCAGACGCCCCCGGAAGGCCAAGGAGGCCACGCTCTCCTTCCAGGTGTCCGAGCCCACGTGCTCAAAGACGATGTCCGCTCCACGCCCGCCGGTGGCCTCCACCACCGCCAGGCTGAAGCGGGGCTGCTGGCGGTAGTTGATGAGCACGTCCGCCCCAAGGGCCCGCGCTTTCTCCAGCTTTTCCTCGCTGCTGGCGGCGGCGATCACCCGGCACCCGAAATGCCGCGCGATCTGGATGGCGGCGGTGCCGATGCCGCTGCCGGCCGCCAGCACCAGCACCGTCTCCCCAGGCCGGATCCGCGCCCGGGAGGCCAGCATGTGCCACGCGGTCCCGAAGGCCGCCTGGACGGCGGCGGCCTCCTCGTAGGAGATATGGGAGCCCAGGCGCATCAAGTTGGCGGCGGGGGCCACCACGTGCTCCGCGTAACCGCCCCATCGATCCACCCCGATGATCTTGCGCTGCCGGCACAGGTTATCCATCCCTGCCCGGCAGAACTCGCACACCCCGCACACGATGAAGGCCCCCACCAGCACCCGATCCCCGATCTGCCATCCGGTCACCCCTTCTCCCAGGGCGGCGATCTCCCCCACCGGCTCCAGGCCCAAGATGTGGGGGAGCTTCGCCTTCCGCCCCTGCGCCCCCGCCCGGGTGTAAAGATCCAGATGGTTCAGACCGCAGGCATAGATCCGCACCAGCACTTCCCCCGGCCCCGGGACCGGGGTGGGCACCTCCTCCACCTGCAGCACCTCTGGACCCCCCCGCCGCCGCATCACCACCGCTTTCATCGGGCCTCCTCAGAACGAATGGACGTGATGCCTTGATGGAAGCCGAGATTCACCTCGGCTCATATCAAATTTCAAAAAACACCTGAAGGAACCAGCGGGGATCCGGCTCGGAGCAGCTCTCAGAACCCCGGCGCTCCAGCTCGTGGAGCAGACGTTGGGCGTCCTCCCGCAGGCGGGCGATGTCGATCCCCTGGCAGCGATCGGGGGCCCGGCGCAGATGAGCCAGCCCCCGCCGCAGCATCTTCAGCGCCCCGGCGTAATTGCCCCGCTGGATCTGATAGCAGGCCACGCCGATCTGCAGGATGCCCTGATAGATCTCCCGCACCGGCCGGCTCTCCGCCCGCCAGGCGTGCTCTAAAATCTCGTGCTGTTCGAAATACTCCCCCGCATTGAACAGCTCCAGGCCCTGCCGCACCATCTCCGGCAGCGGCTCCTTGCAGCACGGCCACTCCTGGACCATCTTCCCCTCCTTCGCCAGAATGAGGATCCTCGCCTTACCCATCGATCCGACGGGGAACGATCACCAGGCCGGTCTCCAGATCTCCGATCCGCTCGTAGCCCGCCGGGCCGTGGAACCAGACGTAGCCCGCGATGTAGGCGCAGAAAGCCGC
>JAGHYO010000100.1 GCA_017743605.1 Thermoflexus sp.
GCGTGGCCAGGATCACCACGAGGGCGGGGGAGCGCGCCCCGAGAGCCTGGGCGAGGCGAGCCAGCGCCTGGACCGTCGGGAGCGGCCAGTTCTCGAAAAGGCCCCGCTCGGCCAGCGCCCGCACCCGGTCCGGCAGATCCGGCAGCTGGAGGGCCTCCAGGCGCCGGCGGGAGGCGGCCGCATCTCCCTCCACGAGATCTGCTTGAGCGGCGAGGACGATCCACAAGTCTTGATACACGGAAGCCAGATCCGCCGGCGTGGCGTTCCTGGGGGGCGGCGGGAAAACCTCCCAGGCCAGGAAAAGCCCTCCGCCCAGGCTGATCAGGGCGCTCAGCGTGAAGGCCAGAAGCATCCGCGCCCTCACGGCGGACCTCCCGTAGGCGCCTGCAGGCCAGCGCCTTCCAGCGCCCGGAGCAGTTCCTCCATGGCCGCGCGGGCGGCGGGTGAAAGAGGCGGCGCGCCCGACGCCCTCTGCCCGCGCAGCACGGCCACGGGATCCCCCAGGAGGGCTAAGCGGGCCCGAGCGAGCGCTGGATCCCGTTCCCGGATGTATGCGAGGGCCACCATCCGCACGTACTCCGCCTGCCACTCCGGGCGGAGATCCGCGGGAGCTACATCCACATAGCGGACCGGCCACACGTGCCGGCCCAGGAGGAACCCCGCCCCCAGGCCGATCCCGATCCCCAGGAGTCCGATCAGGAGGACCGCTCTCCGGCTTGTCACGATCCCTCCACGCCGTTCATGGGAAGATCCACACAGGAGGCATTGATGAGCGAGTGTTCGGAAATCACCTGGATCCAGATAGGGCGGGACCTCCTACGCCAGCAGGCTCAGTTACAATCTGTCGCAGCCAAAGCCGTTCTTACGGGCATTGATCCTCTTGTTGGGAGGGGCTTTCGCCCCGAACTCTCAATCTTCGATGACGCGAGGGTCGCAGCGGAAGCCGCTCCTACCAAACATCGATTTTCCTGGAGGAGCGGCTTTCGCCCTGGAGCGTCTGCTTCAGCCCCAAATCATCGTTTGCTTTAGCCCGGATCGGGTGAGAGAGGGCGATGGAGGTGGCACTCGCCGCAGCCGATCTCGGGCCGCTCGACCTCCACGAGGCGTAGGGTGCAGACCGCGTAGACGCGCACTTGCTCCCGGAGGCCAAGCCACGTCTTCCTCACCCGGGCCTCCAAGGCCAGGTGCGGACAGGCATTCGCCTGAACGATCCGCGGGACCGGGCACGTCGCGCAAAGGAAAGGCTTCCACCTGCCCCCGCCGGGGGTCCGCTCGATCAGGCGGCAGGCCTGCGTCTCCCGGCCGCGGTAGTAGTCCGCATAATAAAATGGGCATTCCGCCCCATAGGGCGTGCGCACTGATCCCTCCTCGCCGATCTTCCCCCATTATAGCCCGGAGGCCGAGCCCAGCCCGCCGATCCCGGCATGCCAGTTCGCTGGCGCCCCGCCCCTTGACATTTTCGATCAATCGGATTACAAAAACCGATGAAAGGCAGGAGAACGAACGTTTGCTATCCACCTGGCCGGCTGTCCGTAGACCCTGTGCCCCACCTCCGGAGACATCTGGCTCCAGGGGCAGTCCACCGTAGGGCTTTCACCTTGCTGGATCGCAGCCCTGGGCATTGCCCGTGCCTTACTAAAACATCCGGCTGTTCCCGAGGATGATGGTGCTGTAACATACTAATAGGGGGACGCCGCCACGGCTGCAGCAGGATGCTCGGGGCGATCTGGCGCTCCCCCCGCATGCGCCGGGAGGAGGAAGCCGTCCGGGCCCGGGCGCGGGGGATCCTGGAGCGGGTAGGTCTCAAGGGGTGGGCGGACCATCCGGCGGAGAGCCTGCCCACGGGGCTGCAGCGAATCCTGGGGATCCCCCGAGCGCTGGCCGCCTTCCTGCAGCTGGTGCTGATGGATGAGCCCGGGGCGGGCCTGAACCCCTTCCAAAAAGCCCGCCTCGCCGAACGGATCCGGCAACTGCATCAGGAGAGGATCACCGTCCTCCCGGCGGAGCACGATATGAACCTGGTGATGGAGCTGGCAGAGGAGATCGCGGTGCTGGATGACGAACGGCTGACTGCCGAGGGCCCCCCGGAGGCGACCCGACAGGACCCCTGGGGGATCGCAGCCTATCGGGGTGTGGAGGAGCCGCCTCATGTCGCCGGAGGCTGAGGGGCTGGAGGCGGCTTACGGCGCGGCGAAGGCCCTTCACGGAGTCTCTCTGCATGTAGACCCCGGGGAGATTGTGGCGGTGATCGGCGCCAACAGCGCGGGCAAAACCAAGCGACCGCGGGCCATCCGCGGGCTGCTGTGCCCAAGCCCCGGGCGGATCCGGCTGGACGGGCCGGAGATCGCCGGCTGGCCGCCGGAGCGGATCGTGGCCCTCGGGGTGATCCAGATCCCAAGGCGCTGTCAGCGATTTGCTTCAATGAGCGTGAAGGACAACCTGCGACTGGGCGCGCATCTGCGCCTCCGGCAGGGCGAGCGGAAAGCCGTGAAGGAAGACCTGGAGCAGGTGTATGCCCTCTTTCCCTGGCTGAAGGAGCGGCGCCGGCAGACCGCGAGGACCCTTAGCGGCGGCGAACCGCGGATGTTGGCCATCGGGCGCGCCGGGATGGCCTCTCCCTGCATCCCTCTCCTGGATGAGCTCTCCCCAGGCCTGGCTCCCCTGCTGGTCCGGGAGCGCTTCCGGATCATCGCTGGTCTGCGCCAGCAGGGTCTGACCCTGCTCCCGGTGGACCAGAACGCCCGCCAGGCCCTGCGGGCGGCCGATCGCGCCTACGCGATAGAGACCGGGCGCATTGTCGGGGAAGAGCTCGCAGCGGCCCTGCCAGAGGAACCGGCCATCCAGGCCGCCTATCTGGGAGGCATTCCACAGCGTTTTGCAGCATCCCATCCTTCGGAGGTCGCAGCATATGCCCGTCCTGCCCGATCAGCTGCGTCAGGTGATGCGGCGGTGGGCCAGCACGGTCACAGTCGTGACCATGCGAGCCGGTGAGCAGATCCACGGCCTCACGGCCACGGCCTTCACCAGCGTCTCCTTGAACCCACCGCTGGTGCTGGTCTGTATCCAGAACGACAGCCGCAGCGATGCCCTGCTGCGGGAAGGGCGTTGCTTCGCGGTGAACTTCTTGACGGAGGACCAGCGAGAGCTCTCCGACCGGTTCGCCGGACGAACCCCGGTCGCCGATCGCTTCGAGGGCGTCCCGCATCAGGTTGTCGCCACCGGCGCCCCGGTCCTGACCCAGGCCCTGGCCTATCTCGATTGCACGGTAGCCGGTGCCTACTGGGGCGGCGATCACACCATCTACCTGGGCCTGGTGGAGGCCGCGGGGGTCCTGCGGGAGGGAGCGCCGCTGCTCTACTTCGAGGGGGACTACCGGCGCCTGGCCATCCCGGACGGGAGGGAGGCCGGATGAGCGACCTCGCGCGCCTGCGCGGCTCCCTGGTCCCGCTGGTCACGCCCTTCCGGAACGGGGCGGTGGACTGGGAGGGGTTCGCCGGGCTGATCGAGTGGCAGATCGCCTCAGGCTCCCACGGCCTGGTGATCACCGGGACCACCGGGGAGCCCAGCGCCCTCACCTTTGAGGAGCGGGTCGGCCTCCACCGCCTGGCCGTGGAGGTGGCCCAGGGGCGGGTCCCGGTCATTGCCGGGACAGGCACGAACAATTTGGAGGAGACGGTGCGGCTTTCCCAGGCCGCCCAGGCCGCTGGCGTCGATGCCCTGTTGGTGGTGGCGCCCTATTACGTCCGACCCTCCCAGGAAGGGCTCTTCCGTTACTTCAGGGGGGTCGCCGAGCAGGTCGACCTCCCGATCATCCTTTACAACATCCCTGGGCGGACGGCGGCCCATCTGGAGATCGACACGGTGGCCCGGCTGCGAGAGGCCTGTCCGAACATCGTTGGGATCAAGGAGGCGAACAAGGACTTCGAGCACATCAATCGGCTGCTTCATCGTATGGGGCGGGACTTCCGGGTCTACTCCGGGATCGAGCTGCTGTGCTTCCCGGTGCTGGCCATCGGCGGGGCGGGCCATGTGAGCGCCACCGGGAACGTGCTGCCGGACCGGGTGGCCCGGCTCTACGATCTGGTGGCTTCGGATCGCTGGCAGGAGGCCCGAGACCTCCACTATGAGCTGCTGCCCCTGAACGACGCCCTTTTCATCGAGACCAACCCGGTGCCCGCGAAGACCGCCCTGGGGATGATGGGCAAGATCTCCCCGGAGGTCCGGCTTCCCCTGGCCCCCATGCGGCCGGAGAACGTGGAGCGGCTGCGCCACGTGCTGCGCGCGTACGGCCTGATCCCGTAGGGGCACTTCACAGGAGGCGCCCAATGGATGCCCTAGCGATGGCCCCGGGGCCGGTCTTGGTGGCCGAGTTTGCGTCGCAACGGATGCTGGAGCTGCTTGATCCATGAACAGATCCTTTGCCGGGGGAGCGCAAACGCTAGGGGTATGCACGTGTCGCCGTGCTCTGTGGATCGCTCTTGGCGATATTCACACTGATCCGAGCGCTGCGGCCCCTTGGGATTGAGGTTGGCTATGTGGATGTGCTCCTCGCCGCTCTCTTCATCAGCGGGGCGCCGAGGGGATGAATGATCTGCTGAAGTTGTTGGGGTATCAAAAAGAACGGGTCAAGACCCAGCAGAGCGAAGCACAAATCCGACGCGTTTGAGCAGGGCCATGCGGATCGCGCGGTTTGCAGCAGAGGGACGGATCTGGGAGGGCGAAGTCACCCCGGAGGGGAGGCTGGTGGCGGATGGTCGGGCTTTTGATCCTGAGAACGTGGTCTGGCTGCCGCCGGTGCCGCCCGGAGGCAAGGCCATCGGCCTGGCCCTCAATTACCGGGAGCATGCCGAGGAGCTGGAGGTCGCCCCGCCCGAGGAACCGGCCCTCTTCTTGAAGCCGTCGAACGCCTGGATCGGCCACCGGGCCCCAGTGCGTTACCCGAGGGGGGTGAAGGTGCTGCACGGGGAGGTGGAGCTGGTGGTCATCATCGGGCGGCGCTGCCGCCGGGTCCGGCCGGAGGACGCCTGGGAGGTGATCGCGGGCTACACCATCGGCAACGACGTCACCGCCCGGGACTTCGTGGGGAATTTCTACCGCCCGCCCGTGCGGGCCAAGGGCCAGGACACCTTCGGCCCGATGGGGCCCTGGCAGGTGACTCCCGATGAGCTTCCGGATCCGCATAACCTGACCCTGCGGCTCTACGTGAACGGATGTCTGGCTCAGGAGGGGCACACCTCACGGATGATCCACCGCATCCCAGAGCTGATCGCCTACATCAGCTCGTTTATGACCCTGGACCCGGGTGACACCCTCTGGACCGGCACCCCACGCGGCATCGTCCCGGTGCGGCCGGGCGACGTGATGCGCCTGGAGATTGAAGGCATCGGCGCCTTGGAGAACCCAGTGGTGGAGGAGGGATCTTAGTCGACTTTCATCGTAGGGGCGATTGGGGGGCCTCATTTGGTGTCAATGGATGTCAGCTCTTAGAAGGGCGTCTCGTTGTGCAAGAAGCAGGTGATAGAAAGTCAGTTCTCCGAACCATTCGATGAAATCCGGATGGTCGCCCAGCTCACCGGCCTGGAAGCGTCGCTCAAACTCTTCCGAAGGCATTCCATAACGCGTCTCGAAGTGACGCAGGCGTTCCAGGGTGCGGCGGATGCTCCATTCTAAAAGCCGTGCCTCGTCCCGAAGGGCGGCTTCGATCAGCGGCCTCAGAGGCACGGATGCCGGACTGGTGATCCGAACTTGCTGGGACACGTCGTCCGCCTCTCAGAGGAGAGATGATCGGTAAGGGAATCATAGCCCGGACAGTGGAGGGAAGCAAATCCTTTTTCCGCCAGCCGGTTTCGTCTCCGGCTGGACGCGATCGGTGGAGGAGGCGGTATGGAACAGCGCGACGGGCTTTACATCGTCCGCCACTTTATCGACAACGCCTTTGTGGATGCCCTCGAGGGGGGGACCTTTGAGACGCTGAACCCGGCTACCAACCGCCCCATTGGGATCGTGGCCGATGGGACGGCGGCCGATGTGGATCGGGCGGTGCGGGCGGCCCGCCGGGCCTTCGAGGAGGGGCCCTGGCCGCGCATGCCGGCCGCCGAGCGGGCCCGCTACCTTCGCCGCATCGGCGACCTCATCCTGAAGCATGCGGAGGAGATCGCCTACTTGGAAGTGCTGGATGTGGGCATGCCCATCACCCAGGCCGGCCAGGGCGCCATCCCCCGCGCGGCGGAGAACTTCTACTTTTTCGCCGAGATGGCCACCCGCATCACTGGGGAGACCTACCCGAAAGACGGCGAGTTCCTCAATTACACGATCCGCAAGCCGGTGGGGGTGGCCGGGCTGATCACCCCGTGGAACACCCCCTTCATGCTGGAAACCTGGAAGGTGGCCCCCTGCCTGGCCGCCGGCAACCCCTGCATCCTGAAGCCCGCGGAGTGGTCCCCCCTCTCGGCGAACATGCTGGCGGAGATCATCCAGGAGGCGGATCTCCCCCCGGGGGTCTTCAACGTCGTCCACGGCTTCGGGGAGCGGGCGGGCGCCCCCCTGGTCGCTCACCCCGGGGTGCAATTGATCTCCTTCACCGGCGAGACGACCACCGGGATGGAGATCATGCGCAACGGCGCTTCCACCCTCAAGCGCTACTCCATGGAGCTGGGGGGCAAGAACGCGGCCATCGTCTTCCCGGATGCGGACCTGGAGCAGGCCCTGGATGGGGTGATCTGGCAGGCCTTTTCCCTCAACGGGGAGCGCTGTACCTCGAATTCCCGGCTGTTGCTCCACCGGGCGATCTATGAGGAGTTCCTGGGCCATCTGCTGGAGCGGGTCGCGGCCATCCGGGTGGGCGATCCCTTCGATCCCCGCACCGAGGTCGGTCCCCTGATCCATCCCGAGCACTGGCAGCGAGTGCGGGGCTACATGGACGTCGCCCGGGCGGAAGGGGCCACCATCGCCCTGGGCGGCGACCGGCCGCCCCATCTCCCGGAGGGCAATTACTTCGCCCCCACGGTCATCGTGGACGTGCGCCCCGAGATGCGGGTGGCCCAGGAGGAGATCTTCGGGCCGGTCCTGGTCGTCCTCCCCTTTGAGACCGAAGAAGAAGCCATCCGCATCGCGAACGGGGTGAAATACGGGCTGGCCGCCTACATCTGGACCCGGGATCTGGTCCGGGCCCACCGGGTGGCCCATGCGATGGAAGTGGGCATGGTGTGGATCAACGCCCCCAACGTCCGGGATCTACGCACGCCCTTCGGCGGGGCGAAATACAGCGGAATCGGCCGGGAGGGCGGCTTCTACAGCTTTGAGTTCTACACCGAGGTGATGACCATCCACGTGGCCCTCGCCCCGCCCCGCATCCCCCGGCTGGGCGTTGGACGGTGATCCCCGCCGCGTACGAGCTCCGGCAAAAGGAGGGTTAGGGATGGGCGCACGAACTGGCGCGCAGTTTCTGCAGCGGATTCGGGAGCACCCCCGGGACCTCTGGCATCG
>JAGHYO010000101.1 GCA_017743605.1 Thermoflexus sp.
CATCCGGCCCCGGCGCCGACCCATCGAACCTGATCCGGGTCATACCGGCGGAGGGATCGTCGTCCTCACGCTCTTCGATCTCCCTCGGACTCGTTCCCTTCTACCGGTGGCTTCCCCGGATGCGGCCTGCTCGCGCCCAGGAATCGATCCCCTGCCGCGAGGAGGTGCGGTGTCCCTGGACTTGCGGGTTTATCTGGTCCTGGATCCCGCGCACACCGGCGGACGCTCCTCCTTTGAGGTAGCCGAGGCTGCCCTGCGGGGAGGCGTCACGGTGGTGCAGCTGCGCTGGAAGGTCGGGCCGCTGCGGGAGATGCTGCGCTGGGGAGCCGCCCTGCGGGAGCTTTGCCGGCGATATCGCGTCCCCTTTTTGATCAACGATCGGGTGGACGCGGCCCTGGCCCTGGAAGCGGATGGCGTGCATGTAGGACAGGAGGATCTCCCGCCGGAGGTGGCGCGGCGTCTGCTGGGCCCGCGGGCCCTCATCGGCGTCTCCGCGCGCACCCCGGAGCAGGCGCAGGCTGCGGAAGCCGCGGGCGCCGATTACCTGGGGACCGGCTCGGTCTTCCCCACCGGCTCAAAGGAAGGCGCTCGGCTCATCGGCCCGGAGGGGCTGCGGGCAGTGGTCCGCGCCACCCGGCTCCCCGTGGTCGCTATCGGTGGGGTGAACGCAGAGAACGCCGCAGCGTGCATCCAGGCAGGGGCGGCGGGCGTGGCCGTGATCTCGGCCATCACTCAAGCCCCCGATCCGGAGGCAGCAGCCCGGGCGCTGCGTCAGGCGGTCGACGAGGCCCTCGCCGCCCGACGCTTGGGAGAATGAAAGCGGACATCATTGCCAGCATATGCATATCGGGAGGTGGACGATGAAGCGCTTGCCGTGCGCACTGACCATCGCCGGCTCAGACTCCGGCGGCGGAGCAGGCATCCAGGCGGATCTGAAGACCTTTGGGGCCCTGGGGGTTTACGGCATGAGCGTCCTCACGGCCCTCACCGCCCAGAACACCCAGGGGGTCCAGACGGTCCTCGAGCTCCCGCCGGACTTCGTGGCCGCCCAGATCGATTCGGTGTTGGGAGACATCGGGGCCGACGCCGTGAAGACGGGGATGCTGGCCAACGCCGCCATCATTGAGGTGGTGGCGGAGAAGATGCAGGAACACCGGGTGGAGCGCCTGGTGGTGGACCCGGTAATGCGAGCCAAGAGCGGGGATCCCCTCCTGCGTCCGGAAGCTCAGGAAGCGCTGATCCGCCGGCTGTTCCCGCTGGCCCTGTTGGTCACCCCGAACCTCCATGAAGCGCAGGCCTTGGTGGGACGGGAGCTGCGGAGCCTGGAGGATATGCGGGAGGCGGCGCGGATCATCCACGGGATGGGGCCGCGCTGGGTGGCGGTGAAAGGCGGCCATCTTAAGGGAGATAATCGCAGCGTGGACGTGGTGTTCGACGGGCGGGATTTTTATGAGCTGGACGCGCCGCGAGTGGACACGGTGAACACCCACGGGACGGGATGCACCTTGGCCTCTGCTATCGCCGCGGGGCTGGCAAAGGACCTCCCGCCCCTGGAGGCCATCCGCCAGGCCAAGGAATACCTCACCGCGCTGCTTCAGGCCTCGCGGGCCTTCAAGCTAGGCGGGGGCGCCTACGGCCCTATGGATCATTTCGCGCTGTGGAAGGCGGAAGCCCCGGCGCGAGCGGCATCCGATTGAGGGACAGGACTCTATAGAGGCATAGGGGATCGGCTCCTGGCCAACAGATGCTGGATCGCCCGGCAGGGGCGCCCAGTGGGTCGCCCCTGCTCTGTTCTTCGATCCACTGTGCATTCAGCGGAGCATGCGCTCAGTGGCCAGGCCGAGGAGACCGACGAGGGCGGTGAGGACCGAGAAGCGGGCCAGGGTCTGCAACCCCTGCCCGCGCAGGCGCCCCAGCCAGGCCATGGGCGCGTGGAACGGCAGGCTGGCCATCGAGGCCAGCACCGCCCCCAGGCCAGCCACCTCGATCCCGATCCTTCCCCGCCCAGCCTACGTGGCCACCGCCGCTGTCATCGAGGCGCTGCGGACCCGCCCTCTGAGGAAAGTTACCACTAGGAAGCCGCCGGTCCCCAACCACTGTCCCGCCATCACCACCGCGCCCCGCGGCGCCAGATGCAGGGCTCCGAGCGGCAGGGCCTGCCGCAGCGAAAACGGGAAGGCCGGCTGGATCTTCGGCGCCGCTGTCTCACGGCCCTCCCGCATCGCTCGGAACACCAGCCACCCCGTCGCTATCCCCATTCCCCATACCGCCAGCCATCGGTAGCCCAGCGCCGCCAGGGCGAAGATCTCCCGGATCAACCCGTTCCAGGCCATCATCGCCACGTTCGCCCGCCGCATCCCCTCCAGCGCCACCTCCTCGGCTCCTTCCTCCTGGCCTCCGCACCGCCGCGCCAGCGCCCCCACCGCCCTGCTGTTCACCAAGCCCCCGAGCAGTCCGGTGAAATGGATCCCCCGCGCTCTATATGGCTGCAACAAAGCGTAGTTCACCAACCCGATCCCAGAGAGGATCACCACCCGCTGCGCGGCCCGCAAGTTCACCACCCCCATGGGGTCCCAACAGATAGATCATCAGCGTCAGCCACACGAACAGCGCGATGGAGCGTAGCTCCTCCTGCGACAGCCCCACCGTAAACCGCACCAGCTCCGCCTTCCAAGCCGGCAGCGTCGTCACCAGCACCGCTATCGCGGCTGCCACTAGACCATGTCCTTGGGCTACCATCATCCCCAGCAGCAGCGTCACCCGCGGCGCCACCGACGTCGTCGTCTTCGGCGCCCAGCCCACCCAAAGGTTCCAGATGTTCGGCAGGCTCACCGGCGCGATCGCTGCCCCCAGCACCAGAAACGCCGCCACCGGATGGATCAGCCATCCGAGGCATCCGGCCAGGGCCACCAGCGCGGACGTCCGCAGTCCCACATCTTTGTGGGCCTATTCCCGTTCTAGTCCGATCAACAACCCGATCCCTAAGGCAATCGCCACCGGCTCCAGCCACACTCTATATCCTTCCATCCTCCCCTCCGCCTCTCCGCGATCGGCTGGAAGGAAAATCTGCGGATCTTCTATGGGTGTGAAACACAAGCTGGGCGGTCCACCCAGCAACCGCCCAGCCCGCAAGACCGTTCAGGGAACAGAGATCGACCGGGATGTCGGGATCAGGTCAGGTGGGCCCCCTCGGTCACGTCCAGCACGGCTCCTGTGCGGCCACCTCCGGCGGCGGCATCGGCTGGGGGAAGCCAGGAGCCCCCGACAGGGGAACGACCTCGATGGGAGGCGGACCTCCCCCAGCCACTCGACGGGGAACGCGCCGCCGGCCTCCGTTTCCCGGATCTTCTTCCCCTGCAGGATCGTCACCCAGCCCAGTCTCCACGGCGTGCCCATCGATCCCCACTTCGTCGACTTGTGCGGCCGCGGCCTGGGACGTCCGGCGCGCTCAGGCGCTCAGCGAGGCCGCAGGGTGGGAAGGAAGGCGAGGGCCATGGCGGTGGTGGAGGCAAGCAGGGCGATCGCAGCCCCCACCCCGCCCCAACGGGGGATCAGGATGAGGTTCAGGCTCAGGTTCATAGCCGCCCCAACAGCGAAGACGACCAGGAGTCTCCCGGATCGCCCCGTGCTGATCCAGACCGTCGACCCCAGGCCGGAGAGGAAAGCGGGGATCCAGGACAGCCCCAGCCACTGCAACATCGGGACCGCCGGGAGATAACGTGGGCCGAAGGGAAGCTGGATCAACGGTTCCGCCAGCAGGGCAATCCCTATCGCCATTCCCAGAGGAAGCGCCAAGTAGGCGCCGAGGAGGCGACGGGCTCGATGGGCCGGGGCCTCCTCTCGGGCCAGCCGGGGGAGCAGCGCTACGGTGAGGGCGTTGTTGAGCAACAGCCCGGCCTCATAAAAGCGATACGCCAGGCCGTAAAAGCCTGCCTCTACAGATCCCCGCAGGCTCAAGAGCAGCATGCTGTCCGCCCGCGCGTAGAGGGATCCCAGGATCCCGAAGGCCAGCATCTGAAACCCTTCCCCCATGGCCTCGGGCACCCACCGCTGTCCGGCGGACGGCCAGAGCGGCGGCCCCACCCGCCGGGCAGCCATCCAGAGGCCCAGGCTGTCCAGGGCCATCGCCGCCGCGAAGCCAAGCCATAGAGCGGTCCATCCCCACCGCGCTGCCAGGGTCATGCCGGTGAGCCCCACCGTGCGGGTCAGGAACACCACCACCGCCGCGCGGTCCAGCCGGCCGATCGCTGCCAGGCGAGCACCCTGCAGCGGGATGATCAGCATCAGAAACAGCACAGGGGTCAGCGCCGGCAGCTCCTGCCGGATCGCTGGAGGCGCCACCGCCCCCCACGCCGCCAGCCCAGCCAGCCCACAGAGGCCCGCGATCCAGAGCCCCCGCAGGATCACATACATCCCCACCCGGGGGGCATCGCCGCGGGTCAGATCCCGAATGATGAGCATCGAGAGGCCGGACTCGCCGCTCTCGTGGCCAAAGCGCAACCAGCTCTGAAGGGCGCTGAACCGTCCGAAATCGGCCGGGCCCAGCCAGTGGGCCAGCAGGAGGGTCTGAAAGAACCCCAGGACCCGGGACCAAGCCAGGGCCATCCCCCAGAGGGCCGACTGAACGGCTAGCCGTTCCCGCCACCGGGTGTACCCACGCCTGCCTGCCCGGAGGAAAGCCATCGACGCGATGCGCGCTCGCAGGCCCATCCCTCAGACGTCCTCAAAGATCGGCCTCAGGATATCACGGGCCTCGCATTCCAGCGACCCTCGGCTCCAGGCTGTTCCTTTCCATCGGCCCCCGGTATACTGGAGGGCACTCTGTGTACATCCCGAGCTGGAGGCATGCTTCCCAATGCGCGCACACTTCTTGGCGCATCCCGCGGAAATCCCCTCCGGGCTGCCCTCCGATGGCTGGCGGGAGGTTCCCCTTCCCCATCAGTGGACCCTGGAGGGCATCGAGGCGGAGGTGGGCTGGTATCGACTGGAGCTGCCGGCGGCGACGGGGCCCCGCCGCTGGGCCCGTCTGTATGCGGATTACTTCGGCCGCGCTTGGGCGGATGAGCGGTTCCTCGGCGCCCACGAGGGATACTTCGAGCCCTGGCTCCTGGAGCTCCCTCAGGAGCCGCACACCCTCTGGCTCCGCGTGGCCGCCCCGAAGGAGCCTCACGGCACGGTGTGGCCCCGCTTGAAGCGGCAGATCAAAGGGATCTTTGGCCAGCACGATTGTCGCCCCGGCGGCACCACCGCCCGCGGGCAGGAGCGGGGAACCGGCGGGCTGTGGGGGGGACTCAAGATCTTCGAGACCGGACCGGTGGCGCTGCTCTACCTCACCCATCAGACCTTCCGCCGCCCCCAGGGCTGGCGCCTTCGGATCCAGCTCGCCTTGGACGCTCTCGCTGCCGGCCGCGCTGAGGTCGCCTTCCTCCTCCGGCCGGAGAACTTTGAAGGGCCCTCCCTCACAACCGCGCGGACGCTGGACCTGGAGGCCGGGCGGCAGACGATCTCCCTCGTCTGGGATCTCCCGGAGCTTCCGCGTTGGGAGATCTGGGAGCGGGGATTTCCCCATCTCTACCGGCTGGAGGCCGCCCTGAGGGATCAACGGGTGGCGGCGCCCATCGGCTTCCGGACCCTTGCCCAAGAGGGCGCGTGGCTGCTCCTGAACGACCGCCGGGTGTTCCTGCGGGGCACCAACATCATCCCCACCCAATGGCTGGCTGCCTACACCCCGGAAGACGCGGCGCGGGACGTCCACCTGCTGAAAACAGCGAACCTCAACGCCGTGCGGGTGCACGCCCACCTCACCCATCACGCTTTCTATGAGGCTTGCGATCGGGAAGGGATCTTGGTCTGGCAGGACTTCCCCCTGCAGTGGGGCTATGCCGACGATGAGGCGTTCGCCCAGGAGGCCGTCCGTCAGGCGCAGGCGATGGTGACGCACTTCGGGGCGCATCCCTCGATCTTCCTATGGTGCGCCCACAACGAGCCCGCCCACAACCGGTATACCCTAGCGCCCCTGGTGGCGACCGCCATCCGGGCTGCGGATCCCACCCGACCGGTGAAAGAGGCCTCGGATTTCCGAGAGCACCCGTATCCCGGCTGGTATTGGGGGCACATGCGAGACTTCCAGGCGCTGCCCGGGGCGCCGTTGCCCTCGGAGTTCGGCGCGCAGGCACTGCCCCGAGCGGAGCTCCTCCAACGGGTCCTCGGCCCTGACGCCTGGCCGCCCCGGTGGGAGAAATGGGTCTACCACAACTTCCAGCCGGAGCAGACCTTCCGCATCGCAGGGGTGGAGATGGGGGAGAGCCTGGAGGCCTTCTTGGAGAACAGCCAGCGCTACCAGGCCCGCCTCATTGAGTTCGCCATCCACACCTACCGCCGGGCCAAAGGGCGGATCACCGGCTACTTCCACTTTATGTTCGTCGAGCCTTGGGAAGGGATCACCTGGGCGGTGGTAGACGTAGAACGCGTCCCCAAGCAGGGCTATTTCGCCCTGCAGCAAGCCTCCAGCCCGGTCCTGGTCTCCATCGTCCCGTATGTGGAGCGAGCAGGGGTGGGCCAACCGCCCCTGCGGGAGGCCTGGGTGATCTCAGACCTGGACCGCTCGCTCTCCCTGCGGGTCTCCCTCCGCCTGGAAGGGCCAGTGGCTTTCCCACTGGGGGAGATGACCGTGACCCTGGGGCCTCATGAGGCCCGCCGGGTGTTCGAGGTGATGGAGCTCTTCGAAGCCCCGCTGGACCAGCGGGAGGTCTTGGATGCGGCAAGCGCCGTCCTCGGGCAAATGCCGACCGGACGCTATCAGGTCATCGCGGAAGCCTGGGAGGGCGATCACCTCTGGTCCCGCCACATCGTGGAGATCGAATATCTGGAACCCATCGGGCCTCAGGCAGAAGGATTCTTTTGAACAGATCTTTGCCCCTGAATCCGGAGCGAGGGGAGCGATGGGAAAACGAGGGCCACCGGAGATCTCGCTGCGCGGGAAAGGACGGGCTATGTTTGCGGACCTGACCGAGTGGGTGGAACCATCTCCCACGCTGCCGGAGACGTCCGCTGGGAAGCTGACTGCTGCGCCTGCGCCGGCTCCTTCAGCGCCGGAAACCCGAGGGGCTCCGGGCGTGGAAGCAAGGGCCCCCACCTCCGTCGATGAGGCTCCCGGCAAGGCCCCGGGTGGGGATCAGGATGGAGATGGCTTCGGCTTCCTTACGCTGGAGGCCGCACAGGCCGCAGCGGTGAGGCCGTCGCCCCTTCCCGGGGCAGCTCTTCCCTCCTGGCGCCGGGAAGCCCCTCCCCCAGCTTCGGAGGAGATTGGGATTGCCCCGGAGGCGCCGATGCAGGGGCTGCGGCTCCCAGGCCCGCTGGAGCCCGAGGCCCTGGGCCTGATCCCATCCTCCCCCAAGCAGCCCTTTGCTCCCCGCCCTGTCTCTTATACACATCTGACGCT
>JAGHYO010000102.1 GCA_017743605.1 Thermoflexus sp.
TCGTCGGCAGCGTCAGATGTGTATAAGAGACAGTCCCTACGCCGACCAAGACCCCGTGGCCGTCCTTCCCCCGGCCTAGCAAGCTAGGGATCGTCGTCCAGTGGTTCCGGGACATCCACATCGTGAACCTGATCGTGAACACTCGGATGCGGGTGGCGAAGATCATCGACGATTTCGGGCGGGCCCCAGAGATCAAGGCCGGCTCCCCCCATACCGTCCTTATCGGTCGCATCACCCACAACCATGACTTCGGCTTTGAGGAGCACCTCCGGGATGGCCGGATGGATATGCGGGCGGCGGCGGAGTGGTATGTCAACCGGTTCATGGACATCTATTTAGCGAACCCGCTGATCGACTACTGGGAGGGGCACAACGAGCCCCGCCCCCACAACCATGAGGTCATGCGCCTCTTCGCCCAGTTCGAGATCGAGCGGATGAAGCTGATGGCTCAGCGGGGCCTCAGGTGCGCCATCGGGAACTTCCCCAACGGCTCGCCGGACCTGGAGCTGTGGGTGGATTTCCTGCCGGCGCTCCGGACCGCCCGGCAGCTTGGTGGGATCCTGGCCCTCCACGAATACGCCTCCCCGACCCTCGACGCTGGGGTGGATCCCCAGACCGGGGAGGGCTGGTTCACTCTGCGCTACCGCAAGGTCTATCGCTATATGGTCCCTCGGGAGTATCAGGTCCCCATCGCGATCACGGAGACAGGGATCGATGACGTCCACACTTTCCAGGGGCCGCCCTCCCAGGGCTGGCACAATTACATGAGCTACTGGGCGCAGCAGGGGTTCGGGGACCCCCATTACTTCTACCTGCGCCAGCTCTGGTGGTATGACGAGGAGCTCCAGAAGGACGATTACGTGCTGGGGGCGACGGTGTACATCGCGGGGGCTTTTGAGGGATGGGACTCCTATGAGATTATGGTGGAGCCCTTCCGAGAAATGTTTGAAGACTACCTGCGGGCGCATCCGAACCCATGATCCCGGAGCGCTGGGTCCTGGCTTCCGCCTCGCCGCGGCGTCGCGCGCTGATCGCGCTCCTGGGTCATCCTGTGGAGATCCTCCCGGTGGAGATCGATGAAAGCCCGAGGCCGGGCGAGCCGCCGCCCGCTTGCGCCGCCCGGCTGGCCCAAGCCAAGGTTGAGGCGGCCCGCCTTCGGACGCCCGAGGCGCTGCTTCTGGCGGCAGACACCGTGGTGGATCTGGAAGGGCGGATCCTGGGCAAGCCCGCAGACGCCGAGGAGGCCCGGGCGCTGTTGCGTGCCCTGCGGGGCCGCCCCCACCTTGTCCACACCGCCGTCGCCGTCCATCACCCGCTTCGGGGCGAGACGCGGGTGGAGGTCGCTACGACCGGGGTGATCATGCGTTCTTATACGAACGAGGAGGTCGAGGCGTATCTGGCCACAGGGGATCCCTTCGACAAGGCGGGGGCCTATGCCGTTCAGCATCCGGCTTTTCGGCCCGCAGCGGCCGTCGAGGGATGCTACGCTGCCGTGGTCGGCCTGCCCCTCTGCCACCTGGCGCGGATCCTGCGGCGCTGGGGCTGGACGCCGCCCGCCGACCTCCCCGATCGCTGCCAGGCTGCCCTCGCCCACTGCTGCTCCGTCTACCCGGAGATCCTGAACGACGGGCCCTGAAGCATTGTTGACCGCGCAAAATCCCGGAAACCAAAGGGTTTCGGAGACAGCGTCCGGGATTCCCGCCTGAATTCACCGGTGCGCCCGATCATCGTCCAAGGGGTGGTCTACTGTCTCCGAAGGGACTCTCTCCCTTCAATGGCAGCGGGAATCCGGCGCGGAAAGGGTCAAAGTTCGGACGTCTTCCTTCCTTGACGAAGTCAGCTGTTCAGCCACTGCCCGCTGAACCCTTGAATTGGAGCACAAGACCCTCCTCTCAAGGCAAAAAGGATGAGCGCTGGGAAAACACGCCTAATTCGAGTCATTACAACCGCGTGGATCGGATTGCTGATGCTGTTTGCGGTCATTGGGATGCTCAGTGGGGGAGCCCGTATAGGAGCCCTCCTCCCTCCTCCAGCGACCCCATCCCCCGTGGACCCTCCTGTCGCGCTGGTGGAGGACCGGCCGATTCGGCGGAGCTTTTGGATGGAGGCCGTTCTGCTGGATGGGGTGATGAGCCGCCTCGCCGGAGTCCCTGCTCCTTCTCCGGAAGAAACGCTGGAGCGCCTGATCAATGAGACACTTGTGCTGCGCGCTGCTCCTCCCTTGCCGGAGCCAGGCCCGGATGAGGTGGAAGCCCAGATCCAGGCCCTGGGAACCGCGTGGGGCGTCACGGAGGAACAGATCACTGCCGCGCTGGGCGAGGTCGGACTGAATCGGCAGTCCCTGGAGCGGTCCATCGCTCGCCTTCTGAGGGTTCAGCGCGCCCAGGCCATCCTGGAAAGCCAGGGGACGCCGGTCCAGGAGTGGCTGGCTCAGGAGCGGGCTCGGACGCGGGTGGTGATCTATCGGGAGCAGCTGCGTGTCCGGTTCCGGTTCCCCACCCCTGCGGTCACCCCTACCCCTTGAATCCGCTGCATCCTCGCTTCTCCCCGGAGCAGACGGGTCGGGGCGCCTTTGTCGGACAACTCCATCCGCTTGAGAAAACCGGAGGACAGCGAGCTACCTTTGTCGGGATATCAGGGGCAGATATACCCGCGCCGCCCAGGGGACGATGGTGCGATGGAACTTCAGGGCTGGATCCCCGAGCAAGACAAACGTGTCAACTAAATCGTTTCCTATAGGTGCCCCCATCAGGTTGAGCTTCCCCGCCAGGGTTGCCTCACCCACCGTCGCGACCGTATCGGAGAAGACAGCCCGGAAGAAGCCGTCGGAGAGGCGGCGATGCCCGTCGCTGGCCCCCAGGCCGGTCGGGCCCCATGTGGCCACCGCCCCGCCCTCGGGATGGGTGATCCACGCCTCGTCCAGCGTGGGCTCCGGGCGATGGAAGGCGCTCGTGAAGCAAGTCGCCTCCACGAGGACCGGCAGACGGCGGGGATGACGCAGCGTCGGGACGTCGTCCAGGTGGAAAAAGCGCTCCACCGCCCACTGGTGCCAGGAGGAATGGCCGGCATACTGAATGAGCAGCGCCCCCTGATTCCAGTCGCTCCGAAGGGTGGAACGGATAGCCGCCGCCTCCGCCTCCGGGCAATCGCTCAGGCCCGGAGCAGAGCCCGCGCAGTATCGTCGAAGGATCCTGAAGGGACTCCTCACCCATGAGGCGGAGGATTCGGAGAGGCTTATGAAATCCCCTGCCCCATCCGGGTCATCAGCGATGAGGAGGACATTCGCGTTCCAGCCGCCCGGCAGAGGGCGGGTCTCATAGTCCAGGATCTTCCCCACGACGGCACGGGCCTCGTCCGCGCTTTTCACCGGCAGTCGCCCCAAGAGCAGGTCAGGCAGGTTGTCGTTGCCATCCACGCAGACGTAACGGTTGTCAGCCGCGGTCTCCCCGCCTGCCGGGCTGACATCGAGCAGGTAGGGCGGGATGAACGTAGGAGGCGACTCCGATCGATATCGCTTCGGGTCGAAGGAGCCATCTCCTACCAAGAGTACGTAAACCGGTCGAGGGTTCCAATGGGCGTAGGCATCGGCGATGAAGCGACGGATGGCCTCGGGGTCGGGGCGACCGTCGCCGTAGGTATCGTAGATGCCCAGGACGTTGATCAGGGCGACGCTCCGGCCCTGGGCTCGACGAAGGTCCACCAAGGGCCTGAGAGCCTCCACAAAATCTGGGTGGGTGATGATGAGGTAATCGGCCCCGGCGAGGCCGCCCGCCGCGTGAAAACCCCAGGGGTCCTCGCGGAGACGAACGCGGTCCGGCGCGCGGATGGCGCCTTCGGCGGCAACGTAGTAGCGGCGGGGACCCCCTTCCGATGGATCCCCCAGCACGACCTGTTGTCCGCTGACCTGAAAGGAGGTCAAGCGGATCGGACGAAGCGGATCGGTCACATCGTAGGCCCGATGGGGGGCAGAGGCGCCGAGGGCAACCGGATAAGCGAAGCGGCCCGGAGAGCCCGCAAAACGGATATCGCTCCCTACAGCCCCCATGTTGCGGGCGTGGCGCACAGCGAATCCGTCCAGCCATGCGGCCCCGGCCTCTAAGGGGCGCAAGGAGAGAGTATTCGCGCTCCCCTGGAGCACGCCCGGTGGGATCGGAAAAGTGAGGGTGACCGCTGTTCTGCCGGACCAGGCGGCCTCGCCGATGCTGAAGCCGTTTAATCCCACGGCCCAGCGATGGCTGCTAGCCGTGTGGCCGATCAGCCAGAGGGTGAGCGTGGCCGGACGGGCAGCGTCCACGGCGGCGAGGGAAAACGCATAGGTGGTGGATGAGGAGGCGGGGCCTGTTAGGTAGTCCCATGCCCAGCGATCGCCATCTCGACCCGGGGGGATCCCCGGCGTGAAGCGATCCGGGGTGTAGAGCCGGTTCTCCTCAAAGACTTCCTCGACCCAGGGAACGCCAGCCGGCAGGCCTATCGGATCGGCAGAACGGGAAATCATCCGCAAACCGGGGGTGTTCCCGAACACCAGCCGGTAGCTGTCGTTCCTCGTCCAGCGGCTGAAGCGAGGCTCGGCGTAGAAGAGAAGCGACTCGCCCGGCTCGAAGACGGTGTCCTCGTCCCCCTCCCACTCATACGCTACTTCCTCTACGCCTCGGTGCAGGCGAAGAGCGTGAGGGTCGAAGCCCTGCCATCCCAGCGAGACGATATGGTCGTGGGTGATTCGATACAAGCCGGGGCGGCTGACCTCCAAGAATGCCTCGTGCGGTCCGCCCAGGGGCCCCGCAGCCATCGTCGCGCGAGGCAGACGATGAGGGGTATGGATATCACGGGGGTTGAGGACAAGGGGGCGCAGCATCTCCAAAACCGGATCATGTCCGGAACTCAAGGGACCGATGTTCCTCCCGCCGGGAAGGCGCACTTCCGCGCGGATGTGCCGGTAGAACCGCAGACGATTCCCCTCCGGCAGGGCCGGATAAAAGACGATCCGAGCCAGCCGGATGCCCCGGAGGGTGCCGATTTCGTTGAGGGTGAGCGGTGCGGAGGGAGGGGGAACCGTCTGGGCAGCGGGCGCAAAGACATAACCTATCGGTTGTCCCTCCAGGTCCTGCATCACCTCCACGGGTTCAGGGGAGACCGCAAGGGGCGCAGGTAGAGGGATCGTCACCGCCTCTGCAGAGAGCACGTGCAAGGAAGGAGTGGCGCCAGGAGGTATGGCGATGAGCACCGAGGAGAACGGGAGGCGGAACGCGCCCGGTCGACTGTCGATCTCATAATCTCCAACGGCCAGCTCGATGGTCCCTTCAGGGAGAGGCCGAAACTGCGGGAGGGGTGGAGCCCATTCCACGATCAAGCGACCTGGGGCATCCCCCCATGGGGCCATTGGCCGGCGATCCGGCGCCGCAAGGGCTACGACAGAGAGAAGCGTCATCAGGGCCTTTGCATGCCATTTCATAGGCTCTGAGATCCACCCCTATCCAAGATCGTATTAGATGTTGATCCCCTTAGGCCGATCCGAATGGACTTGTCGACCTGAGGGCGCCATTGGGAGGCGAAATTGCATCATCGCAGGATGAGCGGCAGGTAAATCCGATACAGATATCGCAACGCCGTGCCCACGGACACGCTCACGGGCCCGTGCCGCGTCTCCCGGAAGGAAGTGTCGACATCCGACAGCCAATACCACCAGGTGCCACCAGATGGCACGGTGTCGGTATAGACATACGTTGCGCCCCCGCCTTGCGCCTGAGAGGGCACGAAGGCCACCTCCACGGCCTGGGCAAAGTCTGGGACCGGCGCCCGATACAGAAGGAAGCCGAAGTTGTCGATCTCCACAGCCGTGGCCCACTCCAGCCGGACCCCCAGCCCCGCCGTCCCGCCCACCCGGAAGTACAGCAACTCCACCGCCGTGGGGATGTTCGTGATGGGTTCATCGTCGCGCGGCTCGTTGGCCGGGTTGTTGTAGACATCGAGAGGCTCGTCCACGTAGGCGGTGTTGACTGTCGCGGTGATGTTATTCACCACGCGGAAGACGGTGGTGATGCGGAACGACTCGCCCGGCGCCAGGTCCTGCCCAAAGCCGTTCGGCGCCGGCCCCGTTAGGTCATTCCAGGTGATCATGCCGTCGTCGACCGGATCATCCGGCATCGGGTTTGCCCAGAAGAAACTCAAGTAGTGTGGGTCGTATTGGTCTACCAGCGGCAGGACGTCAATGGCGCTGATGCCGATGTTGGTGATGACGATGGTGAAGGTGACGTAGTTCGGGAAGACGTCGTCCAGGTCGGCGGCCACTAGTTGCTTATCCAGCGCGATGGCCGGGTCCGAGATGGCGACGGGCGCGTCGTCGGTGTCGGTGAGGACGCCGCCGGGGTGCTCGCCGCCCACCAGCGCGACGTTCCGGTAGATGCCGGTGATGCCCGGCGTGGCGGTCACGGCGAAGGTGACGGTGAGGCTCTCCCCCGGCGCCAGCGGCCCGAGATTCCACCAGACCAGCAGCGGTTCGGCGATGACGTTCGGATCGGTGGGAACGCCGGAGCCGCGCACGTAGTAGAAATCGGCGGGCAGGGTGTCGGTCAGCACCAGCGGGTTAAAGGTCACCTGCCCGGTGTTGGTGATGCGGATCGTGTAGGTGAAGGGCATGTTCCGGACAGCCTGGCCGGGCGCCACGTCTTTGGTCAGTTCCAGGCCTGGCGCCAGCGGGGTGGTGGGCTCTTCGTCTTGATTGTTGCCGGGGTTGTCGTCGAGCGTGTCGGAGCCGACAACCACCGCGTTGGTGAAGACATCCGTCGTCGTCACCAGCACCCGCACCGTGACCGTGAGCCGCCGGACCTCGCCCACGGCCAGGTCGCCCAGGCTCCAGACCAGCGGGTTGGGGCCGGAGGACTGCGGTGGGTCGGCGGAGACGAAGGCCACCTCCGAGGGCAAGGTGTCGGTCACCACCACGTTCCGGGCCACCGACGGGCCGCGGTTGGTGACCACCAGGGTGTAGGTGAGCGGTGTGCCCACGATCACCGGGTCGGGGCGGTCGGCCTTGGTCACCGCCAGGTCGGCCCGGGTCTGGACGGGCGTGTTGGTGTCGTCGGTGTCGCTCAGGCCCGAAGTGTCGGTGATGGTGGCCGCGTTGTAGATGAGAGTCCCGGAGAGTGCAGCGCTATCCACTTGCACCACTAACGTCACCACACCTGAGGCGGGTGGGTTGACCGTGCTCAACGCCCAAGTGACCACCCCGCCGGATTCGGCGCACGGCGCGCCGGAGCAGGCCACGTAGGTTGTGCTGACCGGCACCGTATCGCTGATGGTCACGCCGAAGGCTGGCTGGTTGCCCGTCACCGCCCAGGCCAAGGTGTAGGTCAGCCGGTCGCCTGCCTGCACCACCGCTGGGTCAGCCGTCTTGGTG
>JAGHYO010000103.1 GCA_017743605.1 Thermoflexus sp.
AGGAAGCCCAGCCCCAGGACCACCAGGTCCACCAGAACCATGGCCACCATGGTGTTGGTGAGTGGGGCGCCGAAGAACAGGGGTCCGGTCAGCGGCTCGGGCTTTACCAGGATCACCGGCAACACAGTCTTGATGGGCTTGCCTGCCACGGAGAGCCCTTGCCCCAGGGTGCCGAAGAACAATGAGGTCCCCAGCACGAAGCCCAGGATCAGGGGAATGACCACCAACCTCTGGAGGTAACGGATCACCCGCGTGTCCCGCAGCCCCCATAGCGCGAGGGCGATCAAAAGGGCATCCAACAATAGCAGCCTGATCAGCTCGCTCGCCGAGGGAAGTGAGGTCACACCCAGCCCGCCAACGAGCGCCCGCAGGCTTCCCAGCAACCAGAACGAAGCCTGTCCCCCCACCATGCCCGAGAGGAAGGCAATCAGCCCCAGCAACGCATAAGGACCCATCCTTCGGATCAACTTGCCCATCGCAGCACCTCACCCCCCGAATTGGTTGATCGATTCACTGGCCCGGGGCGTCCCCAAGCCATATCAAGCCACTTCCCTAGCGTCGTCCAGCTCATCTTCCTGCCGAAGCCTGGAGGGGCCAGGGCCTTGCCTCCTAGGTTCCATCCCCTCCATCCGAAACCGGGAGGCCGCCGTCATCGCCGCGCGGACCATCATTACGAGACCTAGGGCCGCGCCGGCGATCATGCAGGCTGCCATCAGCAACGGCTGGGTCCCCAACTGCATGTCCAGCCATAGCCCGCATAGCATCGCCCCCACCACAAACACCACTGGGATGAACCCGATCTGGGAAAGCGCCCCCGCCAGCGCCAAGTTCCAGGCCCGGATCCGCCATCGCCCAGGAGATTTCATCGAAAGCGCTTACCTGAGAGTTTGTCAGCTCGGGCATCGCGCCCGTTGAGCTGCACGGCCATAATGATACCGGCCTGCCTGCATGTCGGCAAGGCCCCTCCTTGAAAATTCGTCCTCGTCAGCCGATTTTAATCCGTCTTAGAAGGCCTGGGCGGCCATCTGCGCCAGCTGGTAAAGCGGGTAGACCAAAACAGTGAGCAACAACACCCCCACTACAGTGAACCACAAAGTGAAACGAGCCGGGCGGGAAATCCACACTGGCTTCGCTTCCTCAGGCGATCGGTCCACATACATCGCCCGGGCCACCATGATGTAGTAATAAAACGCTACCATCGCATTCAACACCCCGGCGATGGCTAGCCAGAGCAATCCGCTCTCAAGGGCCGCGGCGAACACAAACAGCTTGGCAAAGAAGCCGACCAGCGGAGGGATCCCCCCAAGGGAAAGGAGGGCGGCCAACATGGCCAGGGCCAGTCCGGGGGAGCGCTGGGACAGCCCCGCCAGGTCCCGGATCTCCTCGCTTCCTGTGACATTGGTCATAATCACCGCAACGGCGAAGGCGGCGATGTTGGTTACAGTGTAGATCCCCAGATAGAAGATCGAGGCCGCAACCCCAAGGGGGCTGGCCGCCGCCACCCCGATCAGGACATAACCGGCCTGGGCAATGCTCGAGTAGGCCAGCAACCGCTTGAGGTTGCGCTGGGGGATCGCCAGGAGGTTCCCCACAGTCATGGTGACGAAGGCCAGGGCGGAGATCAGAGCAACCCAGTTCCCCTGCACCGCGGGGAAGGCCTCGATCATCGCCCGGATCAGGATGGCGAACCCAGCCGCCTTAGAGGCTACTGAAATGAAGGCAGTGATCGGGGTCGGCGCCCCCTCATAAACATCCGGCGTCCAGAAATGGAAGGGGACAGCAGAGACCTTGAAGCCGAACCCCACCAGGACCAGCAAGAGAGCGGCCATCACCGCCGCCGAAGGCAGCGCACCCAGAGCTTGGGCGATGCGGGCGTAGGCGATCTCCCCCGTGAAGCCATACAGCAGGGCCAGGCCGTAAAGCATGACCGTGGAGCTGAAGACCCCGAACAGGAAATACTTCAGCCCGGCCTCCGCTGAGCGCGGGGTGTCCCGCAGATACCCTGCCAACAAATAGAGGGAGATCCCCACCGTCTCCAGGGCTACATACAAAGTCACTAAGTTGGCCGCCGCCCCCATCAGGCCCATCCCAAGAATTGACAGAAGAAGGAGAATGTAATACTCGCCGCTCTGGCGCAGGGGGCGGAAATCCATGGAGATCGCCACCGTGAGGATCCCCGAGAGCAGGAAGATCAAGCGGAACAGCATCGCCGCGAGATCCGCTCGCACGGATCCGCCGAAGGCTTCATAGGGAGCCGCTATCCCTCCGGTCAGCTGCGCCACCTGGACCGTCGTAACCCCCATGCTCGCGGCCAGCCCGCCGATGGCCCAATAGCCCAGCTCTCGCTTGCGTCCCTCCGGCAGCCAGGCATCCACGGCCATGATCACGACCGCCGCAACCACCAGCACGATCTCTGGCAGGACCGACCAGAGATGCGCCCACCAGGACAGCTCGCTCATCCACGCCTCCTCCGGAACAGCAGGATCTCAACGAAGGGAGGCCAGCATCGCCCCGCGGAGCAGCGCTGCGATCGGCTCCACGCCCGTCTGGATCAGGTCGGTCATCACCCACGGGAAGACCCCGATCAGGACGAACCAGACCGCCAGGGTGACGATAGCCAACTTGTCCAGGACAGTCACATCCTCCACATGGGGGTAGCGCTCCCGGTTCAGCTCCCCGAAGAACGTGGCCTGGAGCGCCCGCAAGATATAAGCCCCTGAGAGCGCGATGCTAGGCGCGGCGAGAATCGTCACCCAGGGATACCACCAGGCGATGTCCCGAGCCGCCCAGATCCCCGCGAAGACCTGAAACTCAGCGATGAACCCGGAAAAGCCTGGCATCCCCATCGCCACCAGCCCACCCAGGACAAAGCCCAAGGTCGCCATAGGCATCACCCGGGCGAACCCCCCCAGATGGGCAAGGTAACGGGTATGCGCCCGATCGTAAACCATCCCCACCACGGCGAAGAGGATGGCCGCCATCGCGCCATGGGAGAACATCTGCAGCACTGCCCCTATCAGCCCGGTGACGTTCATCGCTGCGAACCCGATGGTCACAAAGGCCATGTGCCCGATGCTGGAGAAGGCGATCACGTATTTGAGATCCTCCTGCACTAAGGAGAGGGCTGCCGAATAGAGGGCCGCGACCACCGCCAGGAGGACCACCACGGGCAGCCAGTAGACCGCCCCGCCCGGCATCAGCTCGATCCCCACCCGCAGGGCGCTGTAAGCCCCAACCTTCATCACCACCCCGGCCAGGAACATCGAGCCCGCGGTAGGGGCCGCTGAGTGTCCATCCGGCACCCAGTTGTGGAAGGGCCACAGGCCAGCGGTGACCGCGAACCCCAAGAAAACGGGGAGAAACCAGAGATAATCGAAGCGCACCGTCTGGCCGAACACCTCCACCGGCCGCGCGAAGGCCCCCTGGGCTGCGAGCTCGCGCAACACGTCCATGTCGAAGGTGCGCACGGGGGAGACGAAATACAGGGCCAGGGCACCCACCAGGGCGATGATAGACCCCACCAGTGTGTAGAGCACCAGCTTCATCGCTGCGTATTCCTTGCGGGTGGAGCCCCAGATGGCGATCAGGAAGTATTTGGGGAAGATGGCGATCTCATAGAAGAAGAACAGGAGCACCAAATTGCGGGCCACGAAGACCCCCGTGATGCCGCTGGCCAGAAGCAGCATAAAGGCGAAGAGCTCGTGGGGACGATCTTCGATGTTCCAGGAGACCAGCACGCCGGTGAAGAGGACCAGGGCGGAGAGCAGCACCAACGGCAAGCTGACGCCATCCGCCCCCACGTAGTAATGAATCCCCAGCTCAGGCAACCAGGAGATCCGCTCCACGAACTGATAGCCGCCAGCCGAGCGGTCGTAAGCGACGAACGCCCACAGGGCCAGCAGCAGCGTGAAGCCAGAGACTGTGGCTGCGAAGACCCGCGCCGCCTCCTTCTGATGGCGCGGGATGAGCAGCAGGATGAGCGCCCCCACCAGGGGCGTGAAGACGATGAGGCTGAGAATAGGAAGCGTCACCGCCGGGATCGTCATCCTTCACGCTCCAGAGACGAGAGTAAGTCATTTAAATCATAAAACGGGAGAAGGTCCAGACGCTGCGCGGTGGCGAAATTCGATAAGACTGTTGTATCAACTATTGCCGACATTCTGGAAGCCCTCCAACGCTCGGATCTCGGCCAAGGCTTCCGCGGGATCTGCAGGTCCCAAGCGCAGGGGCACGCCGTAGCGCTCCAGGACTTCCTCTAAGCGCCTCCTTCATCCGAACAGCCCGCGCAAGGCCGCATCCAGGGTGGGCACGATCCAGGCCGGCCATACGCCGGTGATCAGCATGAAGACCATCAGCGGCATCACCGCGAGCAGCTCCCGCCAGCCCACATCCGGCAACCGGGCCCACTGGGGGTTCAGCGGCCCATGCAACACCTTCTGAATGGCCTTCATAATGAACGCGCCTGTGATCAGCAGCCCAAGCATGGCAACCGCCGTAAGACCAGTGAACACCGGCCAAGCCCCCTGCACCACCATATACTCCGCCACGAAGCCCGCCAGGCCGGGCAGCCCCACTGAGGCCATGGCGCAGTAGATCAGCACCCCGCCGTAGCGGGGCATCCGCGCCCACAGCCCGCCATAGGCCTCCAGATCTCGGGTGTGCGTGCGATCGTAAACCACTCCCACCAGGGCGAACATCGCCGCCGAGGAGAGACCGTGGGCGAACAGCTGCAGCGCTGCCCCGTTCACCGCTATCAACGCGTGATCCCGCGCCGCCGGGTTGCCCAGGGCATAGCCGGCCACGGCAATCCCCAGCACCACGAAGCCCATGTGGTTCACCGAGGAATACGCCACCAGGCGCTTGAAGTCCCGCTGGCCCAGCGCCGCATAAGAGCCTAGGACAATGGCCGCGGTGGCCAGGAGGGCCAGGGCAAATGCAAACTGGGCAGATTCCACTGGGAAAAGCGGGAAGACGATGCGCAGGAAGCCGTAGGCCCCCAACTTCAGGAGGATCCCCGCCAGGATCATCGAGCCCGCAGTGGGCGCTTCAGTGTGGGCATCCGGCAGCCAGGTGTGGAAGGGCCAGACCGGCACCTTGATGGCGAAGGCGATCACGAAGGCCCAGAACACGATGGCCTTCACCAACTCTATCGGAACCCCCACCAGGGTGCCCTGGAGGGCTGGCCAGCGCCGGCTGATCTCCAGCAGATCGAAGGTTCCGCCCTGCGCACCTCCCAAGGCGGCCCAGATCAGCTGGATCCCCAGCAGGAGGCCCAGAGACCCTGCTATCGTGTAGAGGATGAACTTCAAGGCCGCGTAATGCCGCCGCTCCGGCGCCCCCCAGTTGTTGATCAGGAAATACATGGGCACCAAGCCGAGCTCCCAGAACAGGAAGAAAAGCAGCAGGTCCAGGCTGACGAACACCCCCAGGATCCCTGTCTCCAGGGCCAGGAAGAGGGCGAAATACGTCCGGGGGTCTTGGGTGATGTTAAAGGAGACCAGGACCCCTAGGGGCGTAAGCAGCGCCGTCAGAAAGATCAGCATCACACTCAGGCCGTCCACCCCGAGGAAATAGCTGGCGTTCACCTGGGGGAACCAGACCGCCCGCTCTACAAACTGGAAGCCCGAGCGGCTCCGGTCGAAGCTCAGCCAGAGCCAGATGGAAAGGGCCAGCGGGATCAAGCTGAAGACCAGCGCCAAGCTGCGCTGCAGCCGGACGCTGTCCCGCGGCGTCAGGGCGATGAGACCTGCCCCTAGCAACGGGATGAACGTGATCAGCGTGAGGATCGGGATCGGCTGCCCGAAGAGCGTCATCGCCGGCTTCCCCCTTCCGCCCTTAGGATCACGAGCACGACTTCAGAACCCTCGCAGCATGGGCGCCACCGTATACAGCACGATGAAGCCCAGAACCCCTAGCACCACCACCAGCAGATAGTTCTGGACCAGGCCGGTCTGCAGGGCCCGCAGCTCCCGACCGGCGGTCTTCACCGCCTCCCCGATCCCATCGCCGATGCCGTTGACCACAACCCGGTCGAAGAGGCGCAGGGCGCCTCCCATCGACCAGACCGCATCGGCGACGCCATGGAGGAACCCATCGATCACCACCCGGTCCATAAAGAGCGCCACCGCCCGATCAGCCAGCCACAGGGTGGGCCGGACGAAGACACGATGATAGAGGCCGTCGATATACCAGCGGTTCTGGAGAAAAGCGTAAATCGGCCCCAGGCGGACCAAAGGATCCGGCTCGCCCGCTGTCAGGGGCCGGCGGGCGTAGACCAGCCCGCCCAGGGCCAGCCCGGTCAGCGCGATGAGGGAAGAGAGCAGCACCGGGATGGCGCTGAAGGGCAGGGCTTTAGGACGCTCAAGGAGGGTGCCGCCCACGAACTCATGGAACCAGTTCTGCCCGAACAGCGCGCTCAGGACCGGGAATCCCTCCGGCACTCCCACGTAGCCCCCGAAGACGGCGAAGAGAGCGAGGACGATCAGCGGGAAGGTCATGGAGGCGGGGCTTTCCGTCGCGTGGGCGGCGGCCTGGGATCGCGGCTCCCCGAGGAAGGTCAGGGCGATCTGGCGCATCGTGTAGAAGCCGGTGAGGACGGCGGCCGTCGCCAGCAACAGGAAGACCAACAGAGGCAGGAGCTCACCCTTCTCGAAAGCTCCGTAGAAAGCTTTCCCTAGGATCTCATCCTTGCTCCAGAAACCAGCGGTGATCAGCGGGAAGCCCGCCAGGGCCAGCCCGCCGGCCAGGAACGTCCAAAAGGTCACCGGCATCCGTTGGGCCAGCCCGCCCATTTGAAGCATGTCATTGGGATCAAAAGGCTCCTCATGGCCATGGCCGTGACTGGCGTGATGATGCCCGTGCTCCATAGCGTGGATGACCGAGCCGGAGCCCAAGAAGAGCAGCGCCTTGAAGAAGGCGTGGGTGATCAGATGAAAAGCCGCAGCCACATAACCGCCGATCCCCACCGCGGCCAGCATGTAGCCCAGCTGGGAGATCGTGGAATAAGCGAGCACCCGCTTGATGTCATTCTGGACCACGCCCATGGTGGCCGCCATGAGAGCCGTGAAGGCGCCGATCAGGGCCACCACCCAGAAGGCGGTCTCCCCGCCCAGGCCTTGCTGGCCCGCCTGCAGCAGCGGGAACATCCGGATTGTGGTGTATACGCCGGCCGAGACCATGGTCGCGGCGTGGATCATCGCGCTGACCGGCGTGGGGCCCTCCATCGCGTCGGGCAACCACACGTGCAGCGGGAACTGAGCGCTCTTGCCCACCGTGCCAGCGAACAGCAGCAGCGAGGCCAGGGCCGCCACCGAGAGGCC
>JAGHYO010000104.1 GCA_017743605.1 Thermoflexus sp.
CCGGGCGCAGCTCGAAGGCCGCCCCGAACAGGAACAGGCTCAGCCCGGCCAGGGTCAGGGTCGGCGTCAGGGCCTCCCGGGCCCGCCCCTCCACGCGCAAGTCCTTCTCGAGCAAGGCTCGGAGCACGCGGAGCTCCCTGCGCCCACCGGTTGGCGCCCCCGGCGAGGCGCGCTGGGGAGTCCTTGCGCTCCCCTCCGGCCACACCTCGATCATCCGGTGGGACGCCGCTGCCCTCTTCGAGGGTGGATGCAGGGCCTGTCGTCCCCCTAAGGGACGGAGAGCGGACTTGTAGATCTCCCGCAGGGCCTCCGCCGGGAGATCCTGCGGCGCGCCCTCTGCGACGCAGCGCCCGCCGGCTAGCACCACCACCCGATGGGCCGGGGAAGCGGCCGTAGGGTCGTGCAAGGCGATCAGTATAGCGCGCCCCTGATCAGCCAACGTCCGAAGAGCCTCCTGCGCCCGGTCCATTCCCACTACATCCAGCCCGGTGAAGGGTTCGTCCAGGAGCAGCACCGGGGCCGGTGAGAGCAGCACCCGGGCCAGGGCAAGCCGTTGCAACATCCCCCGGGAGAACGTCCGAACCGGATCCCCGGCGCGGTCCGCCAGGCCCATCCATTCCAGGGCCGCGCGCAGCGCCTCGGGATCCTCTGGCCAGCCGTAGAGGCGTTGGGCGAAGCGCAGGTTCTCTGCGGCGGTGAGGTCCAGGTAGAGCCAGGGCTGATGGGTTAGCAGGGTGACCTGCGGCCGCACCCCTGCGCCGTCCGGCGGCCAGCGCCGATCCTCCACATAGACCACGCCGGCGGTGGGGCGGAGGAGGGTGGCCAGCACCCGGAACAGGGTGCTCTTGCCAGCGCCGTTCGGCCCCATCAGGGCCACGATCTCTCCCGGGCGCACGCTTAGCGAGACCCCGCGCAACGCCCAGCGGGGACCGAAGGCCTTCGTCACCCCATCCGCACGCAGGATGGGGGTCGCATTCCATGCGGTTCCCGCTTCCCCCTCGCGAGCCTGTGTCCGGACATCCACAGACGGTGCCGATCTCCTCTGGGCTCTGATTTCGGCCGACCCTGGCCGCTAGCCGAAGGCCTTTGCACCGATTGGTAAACGGCCTTCCTAGATGCCTACGGTGCCGGGTGTCGACCTTCGACGACGCCTTTTCCCATCGGTCGACGCCGGCCGATCGCTGGCCGGAGGCTTATTCAACTCCAATTCGTTCGACGCCCATCCGGCGCATAGCTCGGGCTTTCAGGGCAGCCCGCCGTCGGCGGTAGGTGGCTTCGTCCACCTCCCCCGCCGCGTAGGCCTCATCCAGTCGGGCGATCTCCTCGGTGGGATCCACCTGCCGGCCCCACCGGACCCATACGATCCCAGCCGCCAGCCCCGCGCCCAGGATCAGCAAGATCGGAGCCAGCCAGCTGGGGGCTGCCGAGCGGGGCCGCAGGGAAAGGGTCAACGCCTGCCCCGGATCCGGAGGGCGGACCTCGTAGAGACGATACACTGTCGCGCCCAGGGTGCGCACGCCTAAATCCCGTATTCCAGGCCCAGTCGCTCCGATCACATCGCCCGCGATCAGAAGGCTCCATTGAGCGACCGGATACAGGGAACGCAGGGTCAGTGTCCGCGCCTGGGCCAAGGGAAGCTCATACCCGAATGCCGTCTGATAGCCTATCCCAGGGGGAACCGCTGCGGTGTCGATCAGGCGTTCCCCCTCCTGCCGATAACGGACGCCCAGCTCGCCCTCAGAGATCTGCAGGTTGGAGGCACCAGAAGGCAGGAAGAAGAGCATTCCGGGGCCGTTCGCCCCCCCATAGGTTGTAGATCCCCGGTTCGAGTAAATCCAGATCTCGGTCACCAGCAGGCGATCCGCCAGCGGCTGCAGGATCCAGTGGGCCTGATCGATATGAATCCCTCCGGGGTCCGCAGTCCGGTCAAAGACCGTCAGCGTCACCGTGAGGGTTTGCCCAGCGGTTAGGGTAATCGGAAGGGCCGCGGGGTAAGCGATCTCCTGCCATTCCGCCACCGGGAGGTAATCGGCCTCCGCATACACCGGTGCCTCAGGGAAACGGAAGCTCCCATCGGCCGCTGTGCGCACTGTCTGCGAGAAGATTGGGGAGGACTCGATCAGGGCGTAGAGGGTGACGGTGACACCGGGCGCGGGCGCCTCGGTCGCTCCATAGAGGACCTGGCCCCTCACTTCAGCAGCCCCTATCGGGCGAGGAGGCTCCCGAGCCTCCCGATCTGTAACAGCGAAGGCCAGATCCGGCAGGTAAGCGATGAGGGCCTGGCGGATCTCTGGGGCGAGCTCGGGCAGCCCGGCGTGGGCGGGGACCTGTTCCGGCCGCAGCGCCTCGATCCATGCAACGGGGGCCGCTCGGAGCAGCCGCTCTGGATCAGCGAGGGAAGCCGTCCCCGCGCGTCCGTCCTCCCCGTGGCACGCCGCGCACGCCTCCTGGTAGCGCTGTGGGGCGCTGGCCCGGGCTTCAGGGGGCACGGCCAGAGACCAGGTGTAGAGGACAACCGCCCAGCGCTCTGCCGTGCTCAGGGTGGTCTCCCAGGGGGGCATGCCCCGCTCCGGTCGTCCTTCGCTGACCAACTGGAACCAGTCCCACAGAGAGGCAGTGCGGGCGGCGAAGTCCTGCATCAGGTCCAGGCGGGCGTCCGGGAAGCGAGCGCGGAGGGTGGCCGCCTGGGGGCCATCGCCCCCTCCCAGAGGGCCATGACATGCAGCGCAGCGCTCCCGAAAGATCGCCTGGCCAGTTTTCAGGGAGAGGGAGGCTGGGGGAAGCGCCGGCGTGGGGGTAGGCACCGCCTGGGTCCGGAAGCGAACGTCGCCGGCGGGCGGAGGGGCGGCTAAGGTCATAGAGCAGCCGGCCAGGAGGATCCCAGCAAGCACGGGAATGAGGGCACGGGGAAAGCGGTGGCTCATTGCAGCTTCCTCCGGAGCTGAGCTCGGCGAGCCCGGACCGCCGCCTCGATCTGTGCCTCGAGATCCGGGACCTCGCCTTCTTCCTGTAGGGCCTGTCCTACTGCGGCGCCTTCCTTCAGGTAACGCTGGCGCAGGGCTTGGTAATCCTCCTCTGGGATCTTCCCCATCCGCCAGTCTGTTTCCAGTTCCCAAAGGGTCCTCAGGATCTGCTCATACTGCGCCCGGAGGGCCTCCCGCTCACGCGCTGGATTCGTGAGTTTCTCCTCCCGGAGCGGGCTCAGGACGTAGAGCAGAGCGAGCAGGGTGATCCCGAAGCCGACCAGCAGAGCCACGAGGGTCTCTCCCATCGCGAGCTCCTATTTCACCAGCGGATCGAGAACGGCCTCCAGCTCCCCGGGCTGGATCGGTGCCGCCTTGTAGAAAACCACCCGGCCCTCCGGGTCCACCACAAAGGTCTCCGGGACGCCGGTGACGCGATACAGTCGGGAGATCCGCGTGCCCAGATCGGGGCCATTGGGATAGGTGATCTCAAACCGCCGCAGGTAATCCATAGCAGCAGAGGGCACATCCAGGTAATCCACACCCACAAAGATCACGCCGCGCTCCCGGTATTTCCGCCAGAGGGCTTCCAGCAACGAAGCTTCCTCCTCGCACGGCTTGCACCAGGAGGCCCAGAAGTTGATCACCACGGGACGCCCACGCCACTCCTGCAACCGGAACTCTCGAATTCCCAGCCCCCCGTCGTAGCCCTCGTAAAGCGGGAGTGAAAAGGACGGAGCCGGACCGGCGGTCGGCGCAGTCCGTCCTTGTTCGACGAAGGCCCAGCCGAGCAGGGCAAGGAAGATCAGGGCGACGGCCAGGGCCACTCCCCAGCCCCATCGTCCCATCCGGGCCATACGGTCCTCCTACCAGTTCTCCCGCACCCACTGATCCAGGGCGCGGGCGGCTCCGTCGGAGGCAGCCTCTGGTTGCGTCTCCGGCGTAGGCGCCGGGCGACGCCATTGGGCCAGGCGGGAGGCCAGCCACAGCCCAGCGGCGAACAGCCCGAGAGCCGGGATCAGCCAGACCCCCAGACCGATCCCCTGAGGGGGTGGGACAGCCAGCACGCGCATCCCGTAGCGGGAGACGAAGAAATCCACGATCTCCGTCTCGCTCTGGCCCGCTGCAAGCATAGAGCGGATCTCCTCCTTCCACTGGATGCACGTGGGCGTGTTGCAGACATCCAGCGGCACGTTCTCGCACACCGGGCAATACAGCTGCTGGGCCACCCGGTTGACCTCGTCGTCGGGCACCGGGGGGGCAGGGGTCTGGGCCTCTGCGGGCCGGGCTACGGCCAGGGCCCAAACCAGGAAGACAACGCTGAGCGCAAAGCCGAGAAGGCAGGGTCCTCGCATGTCTCCAGCACCCTCTTATTGACTTGCTCGGCGACCCATTTGTAGAGCTCAGCTCTCATCCTGATCCTAAGCCGATGCTGGCAGTTGATCCGTTGGATGATTCGATCCAGCTCCTCCCTGGGTTGATCCGGCTTGGCGGGCCTCGCTGGGAACAGGTTTTGAATCGAATACTTGTGGTTCGGGTCAAGCCACTCCACGATGAGACTTGGTTTCGCCCAAGGCCACTGTTCAACTTCAGGATCAGTAACGATCGCCTCGCAACGATCCTGACAGCCGGATCTGCGCAACCGGCCCCTCAGCTCCTTTTGAATTTGATCCAGGCCCTCGGGTTTGACGGACGATCCCGCTGGAAGTCCAGCGTCACCAGCGCATAACGAGCCCGTCGGATGAAGGGTCTGAGCCACTCCTCTGCCCAGTAGAACACATCCGGATCCCCCATCCCTATCCCTGGATGCGCACTGGCTTCAGCATGGCTTCCCCTTACGAGACGATCGACGGCTCTCCTTGAAACTGGGGACGGATCATCTGGGGGGCCGAGGCCGGGGCAGGCCGAGGCCACACAGCGACCAGCATCCCCAGGATCAGGACGACCCCTCCGGTCCAGATCCAGGAGACTAGCGGGTTGATGAAGATCTTGAAGGTCGCCCGGTTCCCGCCCTCCACCCATCCGCTCAGCAGAACGTAAAGATCCTCCCGGAGCGTCGCCCGCAGGGCTGGGGGCGTCATGCTCTCCCCACTGTCGTATTGCAGCACGTAGGGATAGAGATCCGCGAGGAGGTTGCCCCGGGCATCGAAGGCTTGCATCCAAGCCTGGGTGACTACCACGTCCGGCTCCGTCGCCGGCGTGTATTGTCGGATCCCCTGATACACCAGACGGTAGCCGCCCAAGGAGAGCCCCTCCCCCAGCCGCAAGGTGCGCTGGGTCTCCTGGGGATAGGCCTGGGAGCCAATGACGCCGATCCCCATCAGGACGACTCCCAGGTGGACCAAGTAGCCACCGTAGCGGCGAGGGCTGCGGGCCAGCAGCCGCGCCAGGGCCGTCGGCCAGGGCTCTCCCGTGGCGCGGCATCGCGCGCGCACTGCCACCGCATAATCCAGCAGGGTTCCCCACCCAGCAAAGGCGCACAGGCCGAACCCTACCAGAGCCCAGGGCACCGATACCCCCAGCGCCCAGGCGAGGGCTGCCCCGCCCAGCCCGGCCAGCGCCGAGGAACCCACCACCAGCCTCAGGGAAGCCTCGGGTGTCCGCCGCCAGCGGAGGAAGGGGACCACCCCCATCAGCAGGTAGAGGGCTGCGAACAGCGGCCCGGTCACCTGATTGTAATACGGGGGACCCACGGTGAGCTTCTCGTTGAACAGCAGCTCGGAGAACATGGGATAGAACGTGCCCCAGAAGACCGCGAAGGCGATCGCTAAGAAGAGCCAGTTGTTAAGCAAGAAGAACGTCTCCCGGGAGAGCCAGGCCTCGATGCGGTTCTCCGCCCGCAGGCGCTCCCGGCGCACGGTCAGCAGGGCCAGGGAGCCCACCAGCACCAGCCCCATATAGAACAGGAAGGGCACCCCGATGGCCGAACGAGCGAAGGAGTGCACAGAGGCGATCACCCCGGTGCGCGTGATGAACGTCCCCAGGATCACCAGGGCATAGGTGAGGATGATCAGCAGCGCCGTCCACACCTTCAGCATGCCCCGACGCTCCTGCACCATCACGGAGTGCAGGAAGGCAGTCCCGGTCAGCCAGGGGAGCAGGGCCGCGTTCTCCACCGGATCCCATCCCCAGTAGCCGCCCCAGCCCAGCACGTCGTAGGCCCAGCGGGCCCCCACCAGCAGGCCCAGGCTCAGGAACAGCCAGGCCACCAGGGTCCACCGCCGCAGCAGCAGGATCCATTCGTCATCCCGCCGGCCGACCAGTAGGGCAGCGATGACGATAGCGTAGGGGACAGTGAAGCCGACGAAGCCGAGATAAAGCAACGGGGGATGGACGATCATCCCCGGATGGCGCAGCAGAGGGTTCAGCCCCCGTCCATCTGCAGGCGGCACGGGGAAGGTCTCGAAGGGGTTGGCGAAGAACCGATTGAGGAACAGGAAGAACGTCTGGGTCAGCAGCAGGACGCCGGCGATGAACGGCCGGAGATCGCGGGGGAAGCGATCGGCGCGGGCCAGGGCTGCGAAGACGAAAAGGCTCAGCAACCAGGACCAGAAGAGCAGGGAACCGTTCTGGCCGCCCCACAGAGCGGTGAGCTTGAGGACGAGCGGCTGGGTCTGCCGAGAGACCTGAGCCACGTAAACCAGGCGGAAATCATCGGTGAGGAGGGCGAACACCAGCAAGAGCACGGCTATGGTGAGCAGCGGCGCCATCACCAGGCCGATGCGTCGAGCCACTTCCTCCCATCGCGCCTCCCGACGCCACCCCGCATAAAAGGCTAGGGCTGTTCCAGCAAGGCCCAGCCCCCACGCCAGATTTAGCACCAGCTCCCCTAACAGGCTCATCGCAGTGCCTCCATTCACCAAAGGACTTCTCGGGCGAGCTCCAGGGCCTCTAAGGCCCTTGCACGGCCTAGCCATCCTTAGGGTGTCAGGTCGGAATGCAGAAACAATCCGTGCGCAGCAACTTCCCCTCCATCGCTAGATGGAGATAGACCAACAACTCGACCTAATCAGATCTACAATCTTACGGGTTCTATGGGGCGGCTTGCTCTCGGCCTCCAAGCAGGCTTTGGGGGCCTTTTCGATCTTTCGGTGCGCGTGAAAGCAGGTCTGAGTGTAGATTTCATCCTTAAAAGCCAGCTCCGCCATTCGCAAGTCCTCACGGGGGAAGCGGAGCCAATGTTCCGGATGAGGATTCATAGAGCACCACCCCCCTCGTCAGCATTTCCTCAGAGGTGTAGACCAGGAGATCCAGGCCCACGCAGGGGCGGAACCGCTCCAGGAGCTCTCCGATGCGCTCCAGGAACGGGCGCGAGGAGGGCATCACCACGACCAGATCCA
>JAGHYO010000105.1 GCA_017743605.1 Thermoflexus sp.
TGAGGCTCCCCGCCCACCTCCCACGCCGGCTCTCATCCCGATAAGGACCCGGTGGCGGCTGAGACGTCTCAGCGGGAAATGGATAGGCTTCACCCCATGGCGATCCGCCCTGGGAAGGCCCAACGCCGGGGCACCTGCCAGGGCGGAACCAGGGGGGCAACCACGCGAGGGGATCCGGGGCGGCGCTCCGGGATGTGAGCAACCCTCCTCACTCCAGGCAGGAGTGCTGAAGAATGACCTGAGCGTAGAGCGTCTCCAGCCGATCCACATGCTCCTCCATCGTCATCGGTGGCCGGACGCCGGCACGCAGGCGAGGGAGGAGATCCGGTTCATCCAGCAGGCGCTGCATCGCGGCGCGCCAAGCCATGATATCGCCCGGAGGCAGAAGCAGGCCATCCACACCATCGCGGACCCGATCGGCCAAGGCCCCCAGGCGGGAAGCCAGCACCGGCAGGCCGGCCGCGAAGGCCTCAGAGACGAGGAAAGAGTAGGCCTCATACCACAGGGAGGGAACGACCACCACATCCACCTGCATCAGGGCCTGCCAAACCCCCATCCGGTCCAGCCGGCCCAAAAAGCGAACGTTGGGCGTAGCCAGCGCCCGCAGACGGGAGACATAGGCAGGGTCAAAGGACTCGTCTCCAGCGATCCATAGCTCTGCCTTCCCGCATATCCCAGAGAAGGCCTCTACCAGCACATGCACGCCCTTCTGCCACGAAAGGCCGCCGATGTAGGCGAAACGAATTGTGCCGTCAGCAGGGCGTGATGGTGTAGCAGAAAGAACCGGTTTCTCCAATCCATGAGGCAATACGATGATCTTCTCCTCGGGCACGCCATGAGCCACATGCCAGTGGCGCACAAATTCGGTGGGGGCGATCAGGACAGAGGCTTCCTCCAGCACAGCGCGGAGCACGCGGTTGCGCCAAGCCGATAGACCAGCCAGAAAGGGGATAGCCGGCCACAGCTCGGGGACTCCGGCCCGGGCCAGCATACATCGGGCACAGTTCCAGTAGCGGGGCCCTTCACAGACCTCGCCGCTGTAGTTGGTCAGCAACTGAGCGTTAGGGCAGAGCCACCAGTAATCGTGCAGGGTCAAGATAAAAGGGATCGAGCGTAGCCGTGCGGCATTTATTAGAGAAGCGGCAAGCCCCATCAGGTGCTGGATATGGATCACGTCGGGGTGGAATTCATCCACCGCCCGGATCAGCGCCCGGTGAATCCAAGGATTGCGGAAAGTGTAGAAGAACCGCCGGGCCGGCCCGGTCTCTCCATCCCAGACCGCATAGATGCGCACCCCATCCTCCATGCGGTGCTGCAGGCCCCGACCAGGGGCATCCCGACGGTAGAAGACGGCCACAGCGTGCCCGCGTCGGGCCAGGGCCCGGGATATCGCCTGGGTGTAGAGTTCGGCGCCCCCAATCCTGTCCGGAGGATACTGATGAACGACATGGAGAACACGCATTACTGCTTTCCCGCCAGGTGCAGGTAGAGGTCACGGATCATGGGATATTTGCGCTCCCAGGTGTGCCACGCGCGCGCCTTCTGCTCCCCCCGCCGGCCCATTACCTCTCGCATCTCGGGCTGGCTGGCAAGCATGGCGATGGCTTCGGCCAGCGCGCCCACATCCCCAAAAGGAACCAGCAGACCATCCTCCCCATGCTGAATCACATCGGTAACTCCCCAGGTCCGAGCCCCGATGACGGGCTTCCGGTAGAGCCAGGCTTCCAGGTATACGATGCCGAAGGAATCGGTGCGGGAAGGCATCGCCAAAATATCGCAGGCGGCCAGCAGATCTCGTTTTTCCTCCTCGCCGATTGGGCCCATCACATAGATGCCCTGACGGGCCTCCAGGGGAAGCCGCTCCCAATATCGACGGAAAGGCTGGAGGCAAGCCCCTGCCAGGGCCAGGCTCACCTCACAGCCCTGCCGGCGAAGACACCGGATGGCCTCTACCAGATGAAAGGTCCCTTTATCATACGATAAATTAGAGATAGAAACGACAAGGATCCCCTGAACGCCGTGCCGGGCACGGAAGCGCGTCCCATCCCCGCCCAGGACCTTCTCCGGGTTTACCCCTGGCCCTACTACGAGAATCCGCTCCGGTGGGACTCCCTGCCGGATGTAGAACGCTCGCTCCGTGGGGGTCTGGGCCACTACTGCATCGCTGGCCCGGACCAGCGCGACCTGATGGCGCATCGTGTAGAAGCGGCTGAGGGCATCGGCGCCGGGTCGAGGCCCAGCCCCCAGGTGGGTCAACGGATAGGCGACGAAGGGGATCCCTCGCCGACGGGCGAAGCGCAACCCTGCCTCCATCAGCGGTTCAAAGCAAATCGTCATCCCGGCCACCAGATCAAAGGGCTCGCCCGTCTGCTCCAGCCAGCGCCAGAGATCGGGGACCCAGGGGGTGTAGCGAGAAAGCCGCTGAAGCAGACCAGCGGGAACGGGACGCAAGTGAGAGAAAGTCCAGAGCAAGCGTCGCCAGGCCGGATAGGCCAGTTGGGGGAACGGGAGATGACGGACCGGGAAGCGGAGAATCCGCACCCCATCGCGCCAGCCCTCCGGCTCCGGAATGCGGCGGCGAGAAGGATCCCAGAAGAGTTCAAAATCCAGCGCATCGGTGGTGGCCACCGTGACCGCATGGCCGTCGGCGACCAGGCGAGCGGAAATCTCGTGGAGATGGGTCTCTGCCCCTCCCCTGGCTGGCCAGTAACGCTGAACAATATGGAGAATCTTCATCGTGCCGAACGCAGGATGATGGGAAGATATAAACGATGCACCTGTCCCACGTATAAAGTCACAGGGATGCTGGCAGGGCTTCCTTGCACGGGACTCCCACCGCTTGTCCCTGCAATAATCACATTCCCCAGCGAATAAGTGCCGGTTTCATAGCCGGTGGTGGATACGGTCACGGTGAGGAGGGCAGTGGAGGTATAAAAGGCGGTTCCGGATGAGGGGACAACCGTCACGCCGGAAGGGATGGAAGAGACCGCCCACTGGAAAGACCCGTCACCCGCGTTGCGGAGCCCAAGATAAGCCGTCTCAGCACTGCCGCTGCCATACTGATGCAAGAGATATAGCGACGAAGGCGACACATTCAGCCGCGGGGGCTGGGGATAGTATCCCATATGCCGGGGGTCCCGGTGGAACATGGGCCAGGGCTGAAGTGCTGGATTGTAACTGTTCGCGCCAAAGGTAAAGGCATAAACATAGCCGTGCGAAGAATCGTAATAGTTTGAGCCCCCAATGACTACATCGGTCTTGCCGTCGTGATCCAAGTCGCCGATGGCTGGGGAAGCAAAGAGAGAATAGGTAGTATGCAGGATGTTCTCTTGCTGGCCGTTCGGGCCGACCACGATGACGTCCCAGTTCATGGAAAACAGGATTTCCGGCTGCCCATCGCCGTCCACGTCGGCTACAGTGGGGGAGGAGCGGATGAAAGCGTTCTTGCCCATATAGTCTTTGGGCCACATTGGGAAGCCGGACACCGGAGAACCATTGTGATGCCAGGCATAGAGCGCTCCATAGCAAGTGGGGGGGCATTGATTGGGCTCGCTGCTTCCAGCATAACCTGTGCCGATAATAATCTCCAGGTCCCCATCACCATCCAGGTCCGCCAGGGCCGGGGAACTCATGCCTGGATAGGCTACCGGCTGGGGCCAGCCGGGCAGGTCCTCCAGCACCCATTCGGAGCCGGAGGTATTCACCCGGAAGCCATACACATAGGGCTGGGTGTATCTGCCTTGCAGATACCAATACATTCCGGTTCCTACGAAAATCTCCAGGCGCCCATCGCCGTCCACGTCTCCCACCGCGGGAGAAGAGTAAATCGCCTCGTTCATCTGGCGGCGCGCCAGTTTCTGTCCATTCTTATCCAGAATCAGCACGAATCCACCATCGGTGGGACGGTAACCGTCGGGGAGGACGCCCCCTCCGGCGATATCGGTCCCGATGATGATCTCCAGATCACCATCCCGATCCAGGTCTGCCAGCGCCGCCGTAGACCAGACCGTATCCGCCACGTGGTAATGCCACTGATACTGGCCGAGATGGTTAAGCATATAGATGTTGCGGTCCCATGAACCGAACACAATCTCCATATCCCCATCGCCGTCCAGGTCACCGATGGTCGGCGAGGACCAGTTGCCGCTGGGGGTTCCGGTCCCCTGGGCATCGTTAGTATCGTATTTCCATAACTGGTTGCCGTTCCGGTCAAAGGCGATGACCGAGCCTCTTTGCTGAGTCACATCTCCTCCGGTGCTGACAATGATCTCCGGGATGCCGTCCGGAGGATACGAAATATCCGCCACGGCAGGGGAGGAGTTCACCGGGTCAGGCAGAGGAACGCTCCACTTGATCGCGCCGTCGTCCTCTAATACGGCCAGGACAGGCGAGGCGCCGTTCTTCGTTGTCCCGATGATGATTTCCAGCTTGCCATCGCCATCCAGGTCGTAGAGGGTCGGCGAGGAATCCTCAATCCGGCCGCCCGGGAGTTGGCGGCTCCACTGCGGGGAGAGATATTGCGGTGCGACCTGCTGGGGAGCCGCTGCGCTCCAGGGGAAGCCCAGACACAACACTGCCAAGAGCCATAGATACATCCTCATCGCGTCACCTCCAAACGGGCGAACCCTACCGACAGCATTCGCCGATCCCCGTTCTGTCCTCGGGTGACCTCTGCTGGGCTGAGAGCATAAGCGTATTCAAAGGAGACCTTGTTCCAGCCGATCCTGACCATGGAGGCAGGAATGAGGATTTCGCTCTCCCACAATTCGCACTCCTGCCACCGGTAACGGGCTATTTCCTGGCCATTGACCTTCACGACCATTTCCTGACGCCGATCCGGCACGCAGAGCGGGAAGGCTCCTATGCGCAGGCGGTAATCTTGCCGAACGGGGCTCATCCACCCCGCTTGAGACCTCAGCCCTTCAGACCACACTCCCCAGTCCTCGGTGCCCGACCAGCCTTCCTGAGGCATCAGGTCGATAGGCCCCTGCGTGTCAAGCACCTCTGCTACACAAATCGGATAAGGCCAGGGGGTTGGGCCAGGCAGAGGATCAAAACATTGGATAGGCCGAAAGGCCGAGTTGCTCTGAATCATGCTCCATAGTTGCTTCTCCTTTGCCCCCATATGTAGGAACACATAACGGATTTTATATTGCCGAAAGACAACTCCCACTTCTGGCCTGCCCAAAGCCTGCGAGTCGGTTATAAAATAGTTCCACAATGCAAAGGTGTGCTCAGGCCACGAAGATCCGCCTCCGGAAGCGGTCGGTTTCCCATGAAGAAAAGTTGCCCAAAGTATGTGGCCATTGATTTGTAAGGTAGGATAAACCAAGTCAACAATTCCTTCGCCGGGTTCCAGACGCTGTTCAGCCAGCCAGGCATAGGCAGGATGAGGATGAAGAGGCAAAGGCAGGTTTTGGGTTGGCGAAGGCCATAGTTCGATGAGCAAAATCACAATTAACGTAATCCGTGCGAGCTTGGGCAGACGCTCCAGGAGTAGACCTGCCAATATAGTCACCCCTATCATTCCTAAGATGGCATACCTTGAAACTGTCCGGGCCGCCTCATAAAACGGGACTATAACTGTCAAGAGAAAACCTGGCAGGGGCACACCGGCTTCAAATGAGGGAGGGCGCGATGCGGAGAAAATAGCAGGCTTGAGCGCATGCCCCAAGTGCCAGAGGGCAGCATTCAGTGGGTCCAGAACCGGCCATCGGACAACCTCTCCATTCCACCGAAGCAGCGGGCCCATACTCAGAACAATGCCGGTCAAGGTTAGAATAACCAACCCACCATCACTGGGCTTAGACCTTATCGCAATGACTGCCCCAAGTGCTGCCAAAAGAGAAAGAAGCATTCAAAAATTCATCACACCCGATTCGTTGTGTGGACCTCCATACAACTTGTGAGAGAAAAGGCGAAGCGGAGGTAACGGATGGAAAACCGAGGGTATAAAAAGGCTGTTAAGGCTGGCACCCCACCACATATTGTGCTCAGCACCATAAATGTGGGTCTGGTCCTGGCGACTCCCTACATAATAAGGCGCGATGGTGGGAAGCCCAATGGCTAAGGCAATGAGAGCTGCGACAAGAATCTGACGAAGCCTATGAGCCCGGAAGATTTCACGCCCCCACAGAAGAAAAGCCAGAGCACCAATGAAGATGCCATACAGCGCAAAGTTAACCATTATCCCCCACATAAGCCCGGTAACAGCCACCCACCTCCATTGAGCATGCCTTTCAGATTGCTTGGCCCGCTCTATCCCGTAGGCCATCCAAGGGAGTAGACCTGATATCCAAGTCATGTTCAGATGGCCTCCGACCCACTCCCAGCACATTCTCCAGAAAGTAAAAACCAGAGCCGCGATTGAAGCCATTTCCCAAGATAGAAACAGCCGGGCCAGGCGGAATGCTCCAGCAAATGCGACCACGAGCGCCAGGACTGCTAAAACATTATAGGCGAACGCCAGGCCGCCCAACTCACGGATGGGCAAAGCGAGTAAAAACAGAACAGGGGTATACGCCAGTGTGGCGGTGTGCCAGCCAAGGGGATGAAAGACCAGCGGGGTAAACAAGGGAGATGTGTGTTGTATTAGGATAGAGCGGTGATACCACTCAATCCCCCATAGAACCTCCAGCACATCCCCATACGCCGGGATATGGGTGAATGGATTCCGAACCCGCCACCCCCAGGCAAAGAGAACCCAAAAGGGAATCCAGGGGACGAGCCTTGAGAGAATGGGATGATTTTGGATTTTCCTCATCTTGCACTTAACTCTCCGGAAATATGGGGTTTGATGGCCTTAACGAAGAATAGATAACCCTCTTCAGGATTTTGGCTCAAGCAGATATTGCGAATCAATTCTTTGGGATCAAACACTTTTTGCCTCAGGCTTTCCGGCATCGGACAAATTCCGAGCGTCTCCAGGATTACGAAGCCAGCGCGCTCCAGCATCTCCCTTATTTCGTGGACCATATATTCCTTTTTGTGTTCAGGGTGAATCAAACGCTCAGGAGACTGCAAGCGCGTCAGGGCAGCATTCGGTGTATCCAGACAAAAATAACCACCTGGCTTTAGAATCCGAAATACTTCTGCACAGACGGTCCAAGCCTCTGTCTCAGAGACGTGCTCTATGCTCTCTCCAGCGAATACCAGATCTACTGACTGATCAGGGATCCAGACAAGGTCTGTCATAGAACCTTGATGATAACGTATCCGCACCCCGTCCGGGGTTATCCATTCCGGGTCTTTTCCATGCTCTCGTAGGAGCCGTGGAAGGACAGGATCCACAAT
>JAGHYO010000106.1 GCA_017743605.1 Thermoflexus sp.
AATGGGCAACGGGATCCAAATCGTGGTGGGCACCCACGCGGAGCTGATCGCCACGGAGATCAACAAAATCCTCCGGGGAGGCTGAATGATCCCCATCCTTTCCCCCTTCACCGGTCGTGTGGTGCCCCTGGAGGAGGTCCCAGATCATGTGTTCGCGGAGCGGATGTTAGGGGAGGGGATAGCGGTCGAGCCCGACGAGGGGATCGCCCTAGCCCCACTAAAGGGCCGTCTGGTTGTGTTCCATTCCGCTGGTCACGCCTTTGCGATTGAAGGGCAAGACGGCCTGAAGGTCCTGGTGCACATCGGCCTGGACACGGTTCATCTGCGCGGGGAAGGGTTTGTGCAGCTGGCCCAGGAAGGAGATTGGGTGGAAGCCGGCCAGCCCATCGCACGGTTTGACATGGAGCGGATCCGCGCAGCAGGTTTCTCTCTGGTCTCCCCGGTGATCATGCCCGAGCTTCCGAAGGGCTGTCAGGTTTTCCCCACCGAAGCCCATACTGTGAGAGCAGGGCAAGACTCCCTGCTTTACGTCGTGCGGGAGGAAGGCCGGACGTGAAACGTCTGCTGGATGCCTTTGCCAGCGATTTCCGCGCCATGGACGGTCGGGGGCTACGGGAGAGCATCCGGCTCGCCGAGGGTCGGACGCTGTGCGCGGAGATCCTGGTCCTGGCCCCTCCGCTGGTGGACGGGATCAGCAACGTGGAGCTGGCGGCCAGCATGGGGGCGGACCTCATCCTGTTAAACGGTTATGATGTCCTCCGGCCTCAGGTGATCGGCTTCCCGGGGGCCGGGGAGCTGGATCTGGGGTGGGCGCATCTGCCAGCAGGTCTGGGCATCACGCCAGGACAGATCAAACGGTGGATCGGGCGTCCGGTGGGTCTTAATCTGGAGCCTGTTCCGATCCCGGAACTGGCTGCGCGGATGCCCGGGCGATTGGCCACGCCCGAGAACGCCCGGCTCGCACAGGAGCAGGGCGCGGATTTCCTGGTGATCACGGGCAATCCAAAGACCGGGGTCACCGGAAAGGGGATCGCTGAGGCCGTCGGGCGGATCCGGCAGGACCTGGGGGATGCTCTGCTTCTCCTGGCCGGGAAGATGCACCGGGCCGGGGTGGATCAGCCGGTGGTCACGGAAGCGGATGTGGAGGCCTTCCTTGCAGCTGGGGCAGATGGCGTGCTGATCCCGCTGCCCGGGACCGTGCCGGGGCTGCTGGAGCACGAGGCCGCCCGCCTGGTGGAGCGAGCCCGCCAGGCGGGGCGGCTGGTGATGGGCACTATCGGGACCTCCCAAGAGGGCGCCTCTCCCTCGGTCATTGAGCAGTTGGCCCTGACGGGCAAGCGAATCGGGGTGGATCTTTTTCACATCGGCGACGCAGGGTTCACCGGGATTGCCTTTCCCGAAAACATCTACGCCCTTTCCATTGCGATCCGCGGCCGTCGACACACCTGGCGCCGTATGGCCGCCTCTCCGTATCGTTGAAAGCCCCTTTGCGCTCCAAAAGGCTGGGCCCCTCCAGCCCGGCCCCCGGCCCTGCTCTGAGGTCCGGATAAGTTAGGGCCTGGGGATGGCGATGGCCAAGAAGGGGACCCACTTCACCCCAACGCAGACCCGCCTTTCCCGGAACGTTTCCTCAGGCCCTCCTTCACCCCAGCGGGACCTCCGTCAGCGATCTGTAGGACGGGCACAGTTAGCGGCGGGGGATCCCCATATATGGCGATAGATGAAACAAGACACGCTATATATGGCGGTAGAGATCGTCCAGTTTGATCTCCACATCTGTGTCTCCACCCGTGTCCGAACCGCGGTGGCCCTGCCCCCTTGACAACTCCCGTCTTCTCGGTTATACTGCAGCCGAATCGTTTCAATCCTGGGAGTGGGATGGCGACGATCTGGGATGTAGCGCAGCGGGCAGGGGTTTCCCCGGCCACGGTCTCGTATGTGCTGAACAACTCGGGTCCGGTGCGCCCCAAGACCCGGGAGCGGGTGCTGCGGGCCATTGCTGAGCTGGGCTACCATCCCCATGCTGGCGCCCGCCAGCTGAAACGCCGCCGCACGGACACCGTCGGCCTGATCCTTCCGACCGGTGAGCGCCGCCTCAGCGATCCTTTCTTCCTCGAGCTGATCCATGCCCTTGGCGACGCTTGCGCTATGCATCAGCTGGATCTCCTCATTGCGACCTGTCGGGATCCCGCTGCCGACCTGCGCCTGATCGACCGCCTCTCCAAGGAGCGCCGGGTGGATGGGTTCATCCTGATCGACCTGCAGCGCCATGACCCTCGCGTTCCGCATCTCCAGGCCGCCGGCATCCCCTTTGTGGCCTTCGGGCGCATCGAGGAGAACGGGGGATTCCCCTGGGTCGATGTGGACGGAGCGGCCGGGATGCAAGAGGCCGTGGCCTACCTGGTCGGGAAGGGACACCGCCGCATCGCCTACCTGAGCCCTCCGCTCTCCTTCACCTTTGCCCACCACCGCTTCCAGGGCTACCGGCAGGGCCTGCTCGAGGCCGGCCTCTCCTTCGATGACCAGCTGGTCCAGATCATCCCCCTGACGATCGAGGGCGGCTACCAGGCCACCCAGGTCCTCTTGGAGGTCGGGATCCCCTTCACTGCCTTGATCGCTGCCACCGACTTGATGGCCCTTGGGGCGATGCGGGCCCTTCACGAGGCCGGTCGGACGCCCGGACAGGACGTTGCGGTGATCGGCTTCGACGACATCCCCATAGCGGCCCAGGCCCACCCGCCCCTTACTACCCTGCGCCAGCCGATGGACCAGATCGGCGAAGCTCTCGTCCGCACCTGGCTGGCTGCTGTGAGCGGAGAATCCCTACCTTCGATGATGATCTCACCCACCCTGATCTGTCGGGAGTCGGCCTGAGCCCGCCGCACCCATGAACCTGGCCCTTTGAATGAATCGGGATTGAAATGTTTCCAACGGAGGATGGATGCGGTTACCGCGGGATTATTACCACGCGTTTCTGGGGAACGGACACGATGCGGTGCTGATCGGCTACACTGGAGCGATGGTATCGGACCGCCCGCCGAACGGCCTGCATCCCTACTTAGATCGCTGCCAGTGGTATAAGTCCGACCGCTACTATCCGGAGGACCGTCTGGCGGATGTGGTGCCCCCGCGCCGCCCGCCTTTCGCCGCAGTGCTGCCGAAGACCGGGAAGCCCTGGGCGGAGCTAGCTCCCCTGGGCTACACCGCCTACGAGGTGGAAGCCGAGGGGCAACCCGGGCGCGTCCAGAGCTTCTCCCAGACCTTCGTCCCCGAGGAGGGAACCGTCTACACTGTAGTGGATTGGGGAGTGGCCCGGGCGGAGGTGACGACCTTCCTATGCCATGACCGCCCGCTCCTGGTGATCTGCTACCGCTTCGACCGGCCGGTCCGTCTCCGGGCCCTTGCCGCTCCTGGGGTATGGCAAGAAGAGGACTATGAGACCGATCCCTTTGACGCCCTCACGTTCCTCGAGGATCGCCCTGCGGCCTTCTACCGGCTGGGGCCTCATCAGGGCTTCATCGAGGTCGCTCTCTCCGAAGCCCAGCGGTGGGGACGGGAAGGGAAGGTCTGGCGGCTCGAGGGAGAGGGGACTGCCTTCACCCATTATTTCGCCATCGTCGACGACTATGCAGGCCCGCTGGACACCTCGGTCATCCCCCGAGCGATGGCAGAAGGACCAGAGGCGCTGCACGCCCGCACGCGCTCCTTCTGGCAGGCCTATTTCTCCGTTTCCCATTTTGAAATCCCCACGCCGGACTTCCAACGGGTCTACCGGACCAGCCGGTATCTCTTCAAGGCCATCCAGAATCCGGACTCTGGGGGGCTGCCGGTGGGCAACCTGCGGCTGACCTGGTCCTCCCATCTGTTTTGGGACGCTTACTTTATCCACCGAGCGCTCTTAGAGGCCAACCACGTCGCGGAAGGGGAGGCCGCCGTCGGGTTTCTCTTGCGCACCCGAGAGGCCGCCGCGCGCCACGCGCGGGAGGATTTCAACGCGCCTGGCCTGAAATGGGACTGGGAGCTGACCCATCGCGGAGAGCCTGCCTACGGCGTCTGGGTGCATCAGAAGGATCAGGTCCACAACAACGCGGCCTACGCTAACATGCTGCTCCAGCAATACACCTTTACCCGGGACCGCCGGATCCTGGAGGCCGTGTTCCCCCTGTTAGAGGGCTTGGCGACCTTCTTCCTCCACGCAGTGGTGGAGGAGACGCCCCGTGGCCTGGAGATCCGCCCCGTGGTCGGGGTGGATGAGCAGCCGGTGCGGGTACGCAACGAAGGCATCACCCTGGCTGGGACCATCCGTCTGCTGGAGAGCTACATCCAGGCAGCGCGCTGGCTGGGTTGGGAGAACGGCCTAGCCTATCGCAGCGCGGAGGCCGCGGCCCACCTGCGCCGGACGCTGGACGGCCTTTGCAACGGCCGCTACTTCCAGGCCTCGGAGGAGGATGACCGCCTCAACGTGAGCAGCATAGCTCCCATCTATCCGATGGAGGTGATCCCCCCAGAGGACCCGCGGGCCCTTCAGACGGTGCAGGCGTATCGAGCTCGCTACGCCGGGCGGATGGTGGGCCACGGCAACAACGAATTGGGCTTCCCATGGGCCGCAGCGATGCTGTCTACCCTCCAGGCCTGGCAGGGCGACGCGGAAGGAGCATGGCGGACGTTGCAGGAACTCCGCCCGGCCTTCTCGATGCATGGGGGCATTGCCGAGACAGTGGATGAGGAGGGCCGGTGGAACATGCAGTATTTCGCCACCGCCCATGGGGCGCTGTGCACCGCCCTGCATCACTTAGTGGTTCAGACGCGGGCAGACTGCTTGATCATCGGGCGTTCGATCCCGCCGGAGTGGGAGTCCGGATCCTGGGAGAACCTGAGGGCCCACGGCCTGCTCGTCTCCGGCCGCTGGGATCGCCGGCAAGGCATCCTGGAAGCGGTCTTTCGCAACCCCACGACGGAGTCGCTTTCCGTCCGGCTTCAGATCGGGGAGATGGATAGGGTTGTCTCCGTTGCGCCGGAGACGGCGCAGCGGCTCCAGATTCCATTACCTAAAAGGAGGCTGCCATGAAAAGGTTCCTGCTCCTGCTTGCAGTCCTGGCCCTGGCTGTGACGGCCTGCGCGCCAGCGGCCGCGCCCACCCCCGCCGTCACGCGGGAGGTGGTGGTCACCCGGGTGGAGGTCGCGGTGGAGAAGCCCAAGACCACCGTGCGGCTCTCCGGCTGGGCGGCCAACCCCCAGGAAACGGCCCTGCTGGAGTCCCTGCTGTATCGCTGCTCCCTCAAGAACCCGGACATCGTGGTGAAATACGAGCCGATCACCGGGGACTACTGGGCCAAGATCAAGACCCTAGTTGCCTCCAAGGAGGAGCCCGACATCTACTACATGGACATCTTCCAGTTCCCCTTCTTTGCCACCAAAGGCGTCCTGGTCCCCCTCGATGACTACATGGCGAAGTCCGGCGTGAAGAAGGATGATTTCATCAAGACGCTGATCGACGCCTTCACCGGTCCGGACGGCAAGGTCTACGGCATCCCCAAGGACTTCAACACCCTGGCCTTGTTCTACAACAAGGAGCTCTTCGCCAAGGCAGGGATCCCCGAGCCGAACGAGAACTGGACGTGGGACGACCTCAAGAATGCCGCTCGCAGGCTCTCGGATCCGGCGAAGGGGATCTACGGCCTGGGCGTCCCGGCTGACGCCGGTCGCTTCCCGATCTTCGTTTTCCAGAACGGGGGTCGCATCATGAAGGAGGACTTCAGCGACACCCTACTAGACGGCCCGGAGGCCGCCGAGGCCGCGCGGTTCTACACCTCCTTCCGGGCGGAGAGGATCGGGAGCATCCCAGCCGATGTGGGAGTGGATTGGCAGGGCACGGCCTTCGGCCAGGGGAAGCTCGCGATGGTCTTCGAGGGTGGATGGCTGATCCCCTACCTGCGCGAGCAGTTCCCTAACCTGCAGTGGGGTGCGACCTTCCCGCCTGCAGGGCCCAAGGGGCGAGGCAACCTCATCTTCACCGTGGCCTACGTGATCTCCAGCAACAGCAAGAACCCGGAGGCCGCGTGGAAGACCGTCGAGTGCCTCACCAGCGAGGAGAGCCAGAAAGTGGTGCTCTCCAGCGGGTTCGCCCTGCCGTCCCGGGCTAAGCTGAGCGAGGATGAATACTTCAAGACCCGCACGGAGTCCCTGGTCATCTTCAAGGGTGCGGAGTTCGGGACGCCCTTCGTGTGGGGCCTGCGGGGGGATGTGGTGAACGAGCAGATGAGCAAGGCCTTGGAGCGGATCTACCTCGAGGGCCAGGACGTGTCCGCCAGCTTCAAGCAGGCCGCTGAGGAGATCCGCAAAGCCCTCAAGGAACAGCAATAGCCCCGGAGTCGGGGGGCGGGCCTTCTGGGCCCGCCCCCTTCCAGGAGGGAAAGCCATGGTCCGGAAGTGGCGCCGGCAGTTGGGGGAGTGGGTCGCCGCTTATGTCTTGCTCACGCCCTATCTCTTTGTCTTCCTGGTCTTCAACGTCTTCGCCATCGCCTACGCCTTTTATCTTTCCTTCACGTACTTTGACCTCTTCAGCCCACCCCGCTGGATCGGGTTGGGGAACTACCTCTATCTGTTTCAGGACCGCCTCTTTCTGCAGAAGGCGATCCCGAACACCGTCGAGTATGTGGCGGTGGTGGTGCCGGTGCAGACGGTCATCAGCCTGTTGCTGGCCTTCGCTCTGGATCAGGACATCAAGTTCCGGCGCTTCTTCCGTACGCTGTTTTATGTGCCCTCAGTGACCTCCTCGGTGGTGATCAGCCTGATCTTCGTCTGGCTGTTCAGGAAAACCGGCGTGCTCAATCAGATCCTAGGGCTCTCCATTGACTGGCTGACCAGCCCCACCTTTGCCCTGCCGGCCATCATGATCGCCAACATCTGGGCCACTACCGGGACCATGATGGTGATCTTCCTCGCCGGCCTCCAGGACATCCCAGTGACCTACTATGAGGCAGCGATGATCGACGGGGCGAACCGCTGGCAGATGCTCCGCCACATCACCATCCCTCTGCTGCGCCCAGTGATCTTCTTCGTTGTGACCTTGGGGATCATCGGCTGCTTTCAGGTGTTCGATCAGATCTACGTGATGACCGCCGGTGGACCGCTGGACTCTACCACCACTATTGCCTACCTGATCTACAAATGGGCTTTCCAGAGCACTACGCCCTTCATGGGGCGAGCCTCGGCCGTGGCCTTTGTGCTGGCAGCAATGATCATGATTGTG
>JAGHYO010000107.1 GCA_017743605.1 Thermoflexus sp.
GACCACCCGGTGGCCCCGGCGGGCCAGGGCCTTCGCCATCGGCAGCGCCCGCGCCGCCATCGTCCCCCGCGGGCGCAGGCCGAAGGGGCCGACCATCACCACGGTCCAGGACATCTGCTCCCCTGACCTCGTCCCCAGCGGATTCATTCCACCGTAACGCTTTTGGCCAGGTTGCGGGGCTGATCCACATCGCATCCGCGCAGCACCGCGATATGGTAGGCCAGCAATTGCAACGGCACCACCGCCACCACCGGCTGAAGCCAGCGGGGAGCATGCGGCACCGAGAGGACCACATCGGCGCGTGCGGATGCCGCCCGGTCGCCGTCGGTGACCAGAGCGATCACCTGCCCCCGGCGGGCCCGCACCTGCTCCATCTGGCTGAGCATCTTCTCATAAGTCACGGGGTCCTGCAACGCCAGGGCCACTGTGGGCATCCGCTCATCGATCAGGGCGATGGGCCCGTGCTTCATCTCCCCCGCCGGATACCCCTCCGCGTGGATGTAGCTGAGCTCCTTCAGCTTGAGCGCCCCCTCCAGGGCGATGGGGTAAAGCAACCCTCGCCCCAGGTAGAGGAAGTCCTCATAGCGGTAAAAGGCCCGGGCGACCTCCACCACCTCGGCCTCCCGGTCCAGGACCCGGCCCAGGAGGTCGGGCAGGCGGGCCAGCTCGCGGACGTGCTCGCGAAGCTCCTCCGGGCTCAGGGTCCCCCGCAGCTCGGCCAGCCGCAGGGCCAGCAGCAGCTCGTCCACGATGGAGGTCGTGAAGGCTTTGGAGGAAGCCACCCCGATCTCGGGGCCGGCGTGCATCAGGATGCAGGCATCCGCCATGCGGTGGGCCTGGGAGCCGATGACGTTGACGATGCTCCACAACCGCGCGCCCCCCTCCCGCGCTCGCTCCATCGCCGCCAGAGTGTCCACGGTCTCCCCGCTCTGGGAGATGGCCAGCACCACCGTGTCCGCGTCCAGCACGGGGTCGCGATAGCGGAACTCGCTGCCGTAATCGACCTCGGTGGGGATGCGGGCCAGGGATTCAAAGTAGAACTTGCCCACCAGCCCGGCATAATAGGAAGTGCCGCAGGCCACGATCACGATGCGGGAGATGCGCCGCGCCGCCTCGGGGCTCAGCGGGACCTCCTCCAGCGTCACCCGGCCGCGCTCGAAATCCACCCGTCCCCGCAGCGTATCCGTGACGGCCCGGGGCTGCTCGTGGATTTCCTTATGCATAAAGTGCCGGTAAGGCCCCTTTGCCGCTGCCACGGGATCCCAAGGGATCGTCTGCACCGGCAGGTGCACCGGCTCCCCCTCCAAAGTCCACACCCGGACGTCGTCCCGGCGCACCACGGCCATCTGGCGGCTCTCCAGGAAGAGCATGCGGCGGGTGTGCTCCAGGATGGCCGGGATGTCCGAGGCGACGAACATCTCCCCCTCTCCCAGGCCGATCACCACCCCTCCGGCGTTGCCGATGCGGACGGCGATGAGGCGATCGGGGTGGTCGGCGGAGAGGACGACGATGGCATGGGCGCCCTGCAGAGCCTGGAAGGCGCGGCGGGCGGCGGTCTCCAGGTCGGCCCCGGCGCGGAGATGCGCCTCGATGAGATGGGCGATGACCTCGGTGTCCGTCTCCGAGGTGAAGAGATGGCCCTCCGCCTGGAGGGCCTGGCGCAGCTCGAGGAAGTTCTCCACGATCCCGTTGTGGATCACGGCGATGCGCCCCGTGCAGTCTCGATGCGGGTGGGCATTGTGATCCATGGGGGCCCCGTGGGTCGCCCAGCGGGTGTGGCCCATCCCGATGAACCCGGAGGCCGGCTCCGCCTCCAGCAGATCCATCAGCTGGCGGATCTTCCCCGCGCGCCGCCGGACCTCCAGCCGGCCGTCCTGGACCACCACCAGCCCGGCGGAGTCGTAGCCCCGGTATTCCAGCCGTCTCAGGCCCTCGATCAGGATGGGCACCGCATCCCGGTGCCCGACGTATCCGACAATGCCGCACATGGCAGCCTCCCGAAATGAAGGGGGAATTTTCCGGAAGACCATCCTTCGCCCTTCCCGGGCCAGCGTCCGGCCGGGAGGGCCTGTCAGGAGGATCGATTGAGGGCCGCTGCCGGCCGTTTTGTCCCGCCGGTTGCCCGGCGGTTTTGTCGGCCGGCTTCTGGAGGGGGGAAGCAGGGGTCGCGGCCGGACCCCTGACGGCATCCGCCGAAGCCTCGATTTTCCCCGGCTCAGAAGCCGGGTTAGCCCCGCCGGAGCGGGGAACCGCCTCCCTCGTCACCCGCGGGAGATCTCCCACGGGCCAGGCGCTGGCTTCCCCCCGGATCCCCGCCTGACCATTACGAACCTCCTGAAGACTTGCAGGTTGTCCTGCGATTTTAGAACACGCCCCCGATCAACCGAAGGCTGCGTGCAAAGCACAAAGGGCCGCGCGCAAGTCTTCCCAGAACCTCTGGAAGGATCGATCCATCCTCTCCGGCCTCAACACCTCCGCGATCGCCTCGCCGTATTCCGCGCCGCCCAGGATCGGCTCCACCCCCGCCGCACGGATCGCATCGCGCAGCGCATTTTTATACCGATCGCGCTCACATTTGTAACGGAGAGGGCGTGGGCGAGCCCCTGGCACCACCCGAGGAAGCGCTTCGGCGTCCTCCAGATACCAGCGCTCGATGTGAGGATCCGGAACTGCACAAACCAAGCAGAAAAAACGTGGCTCGATCCGAACCGCTTCCTCCTCCAGCTGACGACGGACTTGCGCAGCGCCTCTGCAATCCCCATCCACTACAACAACCAGCACATCCGGTTGTGGCACCCACCCTTTCCGAATCTCTCTGAGGAATTGTCGCCACTCGCTCCAGACCTTGCTTCCATGAGTTGCGTTCCGAACATCCTCTTCGATCTCCACCCCGCACTCCCGAGCAACCCTCTTCGTCAGGCTTCGCACAAAGCGCTCATGAGCGATATCCTCAAAGAAATATACCACCCGAAGAACCCGACTCATCCCCAGTCTCCACGCAAGATGCGCTGCGAGATCGAGGGCTCCTCCTCCTCCAGCGCCTCGCCCACAGCCGGACGGCGAAAGAGGCCCACGGCTTCCGTGAGCTCCTTAAACGAGCTGCTTCCGTCCCTCCGGACACATCGAATGAGAAGAGCTTCATCGCCCAGATAATCCGGAAGAAGCGGGGAATGCGTGTTGATGAGAACCTGCCTGCGTCGAGAGGCCTCCCGCAGCAGGTCTGCGATGATCTTTAACCGCCGGGGATGGACTCCGTTTTCTGGCTCCTCGAGGCCGATGACAGCAGCCGGATTGGAGGGGCTCAGGATCGCAATGAGCCCCAGCAGTCGCAGCGTGCCTTCAGAGATCAAGCGAGCGGAGAAATCCACTCCTCCCTCCCGGATCTTCAAACGGACTTTCCCCTCATCGGTTAGCTCGGTCGAAAATCCCTCCACCGAAGGAACCAGGGCCCGCAGGACGCGCTGCAGGTTGTCAAACTGAAGCGGATCCCGGCGCTGGAGCGTGTAATAAAAGGCGGCGAGATCCCCTCCGGATGGGGTGAGAACCTCCACTTCTTTCACCGGGCTCTCCTCCCGCATCTGACGGGGCTCAAAATAATAGAACTGCCAGCTGGCCAATTCTTCGCGAAAGGCCACCAAGTGGGGATAATGAGGCGGATAAACCGGAAGGGAGACAATCGTGTGATTCAACCCGATCTCATATTCCATCGGACGGGCCTGACCCTCCATCCGCAGCCGCAAACGGTTTCCTATCCGCTCCAGAAAGGGACGGCGACGCTCATCGGGGCGCAACTCCCCGCCAACTTCGGTCAAGGCCCGGAGGGATTCATCCTGAACGCGCAGGACCCCGGTCTTGGGGTGGATCGCCACTGTCAGGCGATAGCGCAGAAGACGCTCCGTGATCCGACGAGAGGATTTGGCCGGACGCAACTCCCCATTGCCGCCTCGATAGATGTCCATCAACTGCTCCGCACGCCGGATCGCTGTATCGCTCAGCTCTACATCAACTTCCATAGTGAACTCCACATGATCCCGGCGCAACAGGCCTGCAAGCCCCTCCTCGCCGTAATAGAAAGCCTCCAGCGGATCCCCTCGGTGCTCCCGAAAGGCATCCGCCAGAGAGGGCCGGGTCGCCATCCGGCTGAGCAGCCCGAGGGCATCGAACAGGTTGCTCTTGCCGCCGGCGTTGGGCCCCATGATCAGCGTGAGCGGACGGAGGGCCAGCTCCACGCCCCGAAGAGACTTATACCCATCGATCCGAATCCGCCGGATCATTCCTGGCTCCTGGGCTTTCCCGGGCGCCGCTCTCGGCATCTACAGAACACCCCCGGATCTTTTCCATTATAATCCAGGTGGAGGACATCTCCTCTTCCCCCACAGGCTTAACGGGAGGCGGGATGTGAAGCGGGAAGCGGTGTTGCGAGCGCTGCGGGAAGTTTTCGGGCCCCGCGGGGTGTTGTGGGAAGCGCATCACCTCCTCCTCTACGAATACGATGCCTCCATCGATAAGGGCCGCCCCGATTTCGTGGTCTTCCCCACCTCCACCGAGCGGGTGGTCGCCGCCGTGCGCATCGCCAACCGCTACGGGTTGCCCATCGTGGTGCGCGGCGCGGGGACCGGATTGAGCGGCGGGGCGGCGGCCGACCAGGGCGGCCTGATGATCGTGACCACCCGCATGCGGCGCATCCTGGAGATCGATCCCGTGAACCTGCGGGCCGTGGTCCAGCCCGGGGTGGTCAACCTGGCCGTCTCCCAGGCCGCCGCCGCCTACGGCCTTTACTACGCCCCGGACCCCTCCAGCCAGAAGGCATGCACCATCGGCGGCAACGTCGCTGAGAACTCCGGAGGGCCCCACTGCCTGGCCTACGGGGTGACGACCCACCACGTCCTCGGGCTGGAGGTAGTGCTCCCGGACGGGGAGGTCATCGAGGTGGGTGGCGCCGCCCTGGACTGGCCGGGCTACGATCTGACCGGGTTGATCGTCGGCTCCGAGGGAACCCTGGGGATCGTGACGAAGGCGATCCTGCGCCTGCTCCCTCAGCCGGAGGCCGTGGTCACCCTGCTGGCCGTCTTCGACACCGTGGACCAGGCCAGCGAGGCGGTCTCGGCCATCATCGCCGACGGCACCATCCCCGGGGCCATCCAGATGATGGACCGCACAGCCATCCAGGCCGTGGAGAGCGCCAAGCGCTGCGGCTACCCTACGGACGCCGGGGCGGTCCTCCTCATCGACGTGGAGGGGTTAACCGAGGGGCTGGAGGATCTGGCGCATCACATCGCCCGCATCTGCGAGCACTATGACGCCCGGGAGGTGCGGGTGGCCACCGACCCCGTCGAGCGGGAGCGCCTGTGGTCCGGCCGCAAGGGAGCCTTCGGGGCCATGGGACGGCTGGCGCCGAGCTACTACGTGCAGGACGGCGTGGTGCCGCGGGATCAGCTGCCGCAGGTGCTGCGTCGCATCCAGGAGATCGGGCAGCGTTACGGCCTGGTTATCGCCAACGTCTTCCGCGCCGGCGACGGGAACCTCCATCCCCTCATCCTGTTTGACGAGCGGGACCCCGAGCAAACCCGCTGCGTCCTGGAGGCGGGGGCTCCCTCGCCGGCGAGCACGGCATCGGCCTGGAGAAGCGGGGCCTGATGCCGCTCCTGTTCTCCCCTGCGGATCTGGAAGCCATGGCCCGGATCAAAGCGGCCTTCAACCCCGAGAGCCGTCTCAACCCGTGCAAGATGTTCCCTTCCACCAAGATGTGCCTGGAGACGTGGAGCTGCCGCCGGGCCCGGATGGCGGAGCCCATTCGCTACCGTGCCGGATCGCCGGAGATGCCCCCGGAGGAGGAGCTGTGGATCTGACGGAGCGCTACCAGCTATGCGGCCAATCCCCCCGATCCGTGATCCGCCCTCGTACCGTGGAGGAGGTGGCGGAGGTGCTGCGCGAGGCGGACCGCTCTGGATGGGCGGTCGTGCCGTGGGGAAGCGGCGCCCAACAGGGATACGGCGAAGCGCCCTCCCGCTACGATCTGGCCCTGGATCTGACCGGACTCTCCGGGATCGTGCGCCATCGCCCTGCCAACCTTACCGTCCGCGTGGAGGCCAGGATCCGCCCGGCGGACCTGAACGCCCAGCTGGCCGCGCACGGCCAGTGGCTCCCCCTGGATCCCCCTCCGGGGGATTCGGCGACCATCGGAGGGATCCTGGCCACCGGCCTGAGCGGCCCCTTGCGGGCCCGTTACGGCCCCCCTCAGGATCTTCTCATTGGCCTCCGGGCTGTCCTAGCGGACGGGACCATCGTCCAGGGCGGCGGGGAGGTGGTGAAGAACGTAGCCGGCTACGACCTGCCACGGCTCTTGTGTGGTTCTCTGGGGACCCTGGGGGTGATCGTGGAGGCGGCCTTCAAGCTGTGGCCCCGGCCCAAAACCGAGGCCACCGCCCTCTTCGGGTTCGCCCGGCGGAGGATGCCATGCCCCTCACCCTGGGGCTGCTCCGCCATCCCGGCTTCCCGCTGGCCGTTGAGGTCCTGAACGCCGCGGCCTGGGCGGAGCTCCGCCGGCAGGTCTCGCTTCCTGAGACCCCTGAAGCGCGCATCGGGGTCCTGGTGCGGGCAGGAGGCTGGCCGGACGCGGTGGAGCGCATGTTGTGGGACGCTGAAACCCTGGCCGCCACCGCTCGGGCCCGAGAGCGCCTTTTAGGGGATGAGGCGGCTCGGCTCTGGCAATATGTGCCCCGCCTCACCGCCCTGCCTTATCCGCCCCCTCCCGACGGCCTGTGGGTGCGGCTAGGGGTCCTGCCCGCCCAGGTGGCGGAGGCCCTCCAAACGCTGGAGGCGTCTCTGGACGTCCGGGTGATCGGGCAGGCCCAGGCGACCGCGGGGGTGATCTGCGCGCGGGCGCATGGGCCGCTGGAGGCGCTCCTTCGCTGGGGCGAGGCCCTTCGATCGTTCGCCGTAGCCCGAGGCAGGCACTTTACCCTCCTCAACGGCCCGGGGGCAACCCGTCGCGCGCTGGGCCTGTGGGCGCCCCAACGGCCCGAAATCGCCGCGATGCAACGGATCAAAGCCCAGCTGGACCCGCACGGACGGCTGAGCCCGGGGCGCATGGGATGGTAGCGCGGAAGCCCTGTCCGTTCCGCCGGATCGCCCGCGGCGAAGCGGCTGCGCGGATCATGCTGGAGGGTAGGCATTCCATTGCGTTCCTGGATCATCGGCCGCCGTTCCCGGGGCACTGCTTGTGATCCC